>JBAQLW010000308.1:0-5467 GCA_049302175.1 Rectinemataceae bacterium | reverse complement strand
GTGCGCCGTAGACGATGCCCACCAGCATTTCGAAGAAACCCACGATGAGGCCGATGAGAAGACTCGTCCGCGTGCCGCTCCAGATGCGCGCCCAGAGATCCTGGCCTATGGAATTGGTTCCGAACCTATAGGTGGAGTCCGGCAACCGATTGCGCATCTGCACACTCGTCGCCGGGTCGATGTTGATCTTCGTCGGCGAGTGCTGCCCAGGGATGAGAGGCTGGATGAAGGTGAACAGAAGGACGACAAAAAGCACGATCAGCAGCAGAAAGGCCATCCTGTTCTTGAGAAAAACCTTCATGGTGGAGCGCCAATACGAATAATCGGAATAGCCGATGCGTTCCGAAGCGTTTTCGTCGAAGGCGGCGAATTCGAAAAGGCCGGGGTCGATGGCGTCAGGGAGCTTCCTGCTCATCGCGACGCCTCCCCTTTGACGAGCTTGATCCGCGGATCGAATATCGCCATGAGAATATCGCCGAGAAACAAGCCGATGATCCCCACCGAGGAGAAAATGAGGACGAGTGCCTGGACCATGGGATTGTCCTGACGCTGGATGACGTCGACCAGAAGACCGCCCATGCCGGGAATCGAGTACAGGGATTCGATATAGATCGAGCCGGAGATGGTGGAGAGTATCGCGGCCGGAAGGTACTGGGCCATCGGCACGAAGGCGTTGCGCATGACGTGGCGCACCATGATGAGCTTTTCAGGCAGACCCTTCGCCCTGGCGAGCTTGATATAGTCCTTGTTGAGTTCATCGACCATGTAGCGGCGTATCCACATCGCGTAACCCGCGATGCCGCCCAAGGAGAGGGAGAGGGCAGGCAGTATCCAGCTCTTCACGCGGTATTTGTCGAAGAGGATGGGGAGATTGAAGAGGCTTGTACCGTAGAGCTGAATGAACAGAAGGTAGACGGCCGAGGGCATGGCGTTGACCAGCACGATGTAGGCAGTGCCCGCCTTGTCCAGAGCCTGGCCCTTCTTCCGCGCCATGAAGACGCCGAGGCTGAGGCCCGCGAGGAGGGCCAGGAGGGTTGCGGTTATGCCGAAGTACATTGAATAGGGAATCCTCGGGGCGATGACCTCGGTGACGGGCACGTCGCGCCTGTAGATGATGGAAGTGCCGAGGTCGCCCCTGGAGAGCTTCACGTAGAAATTGCCGAGCTGGACATACCAGGGATCGAGAAGACCCATCCTGTCGAGAACGGCTATCCTCTGCTCTTCGGAAAGCTTGTCGTAGCCGTCGCCGAAATAGCCCTCCAGGGGAAGAAGGCGCATAAGGAGGAATACCACGGACACGACGATGAAGAGGGTGACGAGCGATTGGCCGAAACGCTTCAGGATATATCTGGACATTGATTCTCCGGAACTTTGAATCGGAAACGGGCGGGGATTTCCCCGCCCGCATCGAGTTCGCGATCTTTGCGGCTATCGCCGGTTCAGAACTTGGATTTCTTGAGCGCTTCCTCGCGTTCTGCGTCCCAAGCGGCCTTCATCCTGTTGTAAGCCTCGGTCGAGAGGGGCTTCTGCATGACGGTCTGTCCCTTGAATTTGAGGTAGGACATGCCGAAAGGCGCGAAGGGATAGGAGAAGGGTTCAAGCTTGGATGCCGTGAATCCGCCGCCGCCTATCGCGTAGGGGATGACGAAGGCTTCGCCGATAAAGTACGCCTCGGCCTTGGCGAAAAGCTCGTAGCGCTTGGCGATGTTGACGACTTCCGCCTTGGCTGCATCCACCATGTTCTCGTACACGGTCTTGCCGTTGGCCTGGGCGTAGCCGGTCGCCTTCTCGGGCCAGTTGTAGTTGGAGCCTGTCACGAAGGGATCAGTATAGGTTTCGGGATCGGCGTAGTCGGGACCCCAGTTGCATTCCTGGAGGGCATAGTTGCCCTTGCGCCTCGTGGCGCCGAGGAAGCCCGTAGCCGGGAAAGAGACGGGGATCACATCGATATAGTCGGCGCCGAGGAGGTTCTCAAGCTGCTGCTCCACAACCTGGGCGCGGTTCGTCCAGTCGGTGGCGCCGGCGTTGTAGGGCATCATGATCTTTACGGGGAATTTCGCCTTGCCCGCCAACTCGGCCTTGGCCTTGGCCTTGAACTCGGCGGCCAGGGACTTGTTGAATGTATCCGTCTTCGAGATTGCGGCCAGGCCGACCATGTCCACAAAATCCTTGCCTGCCGCGTTGACGAAGTTGCGCGGAGTGATGGCGTTCTGGAGTCGCCTTTCGGGAGCGTAGGGTTCGGCCGTGATCATGGCGGCCTTCCTGTCGAGGGCATGGAAGATGGATTTGCGGAAATTCTTGTTGTTGACGACGACCTTCCAGTTGTCGGGCTCATACTGGGCATCGAAGGTGGGATTGAAGTTGAGCGCGTAGAAATAGGTGTAGGATGAGGTTTCGGCGGGACGGACGATGGCTTTTTTAGCCGGGTCCTTCATCCACGAATCGATGAGAGAGGAAGGAATAACCACCGAGGAGATTTCGCCGCGGAGGAAGAGCTCAGGACCGAGGGTACTCGCTTCTTTGTTGTACTTGTAGTTGAGCCGCTTGATGTAGACATGATCCTTGTCCCAGTACTTGTCGTTGCGTATGAGGGTCCGTCCCACCTGGGGTTCGAAGCTGTCGATGATGTAGGCGCCGTTGTAGAGCAGTGTCCTGTTGTCCGTTCCGAACCGCGTGCCGACGCTCTCGAGGAACTTGCCGTTGACGGGAAGGAAGCAGACATAAGTGAGCATGCTGAGGAAGTAGGGAACCGGTTTTTCGAGCGTATATTGGACGGTGTATCTATCGAGAGCCTTTACCCCGACCTGGTTGAAGTCGGTGAGGCTACCCTCGAAATAGGCCTTGGCGCCCTTGACGACATCATAGGCAATTTTGGCGGTGAGCGAGGCGTTCTTCTTGTTGAAGAGGTATTTCGCCGCGTCGACCCAGTCCTGGGCGACTACTTCCGCGTAATCCTTGCCCTTGTTGTCGACCCACTTCACTCCCTTGCGGAGGCTGAAGGTCCAGATCTTTCCGTCTGCCGAGTTCGTCCAGTCGGTGGCGAGGGAGGGCACAAGGACGCCGTATTTATCGTACTCGACGAGGCCGTCGACGACATTCGCGATGACAGAATGCTCGTTCTCGGCCGCCACGACAAGATAGTTCAGCGTCGTGAGCTCCCCTGAGTAGACGGAATAGAAATCTTCCGATTTCGGCGCGGCGCCAGCGACGGCCGCGACGCACAACAGCATCGCAATGAGAATGGAAAAATATGATCGTTTCATGCGCCTGTCTCCATGAGCCTGAGGATGTCCTGAATGCCGGCGACGCCGGTTGCATTCATTATTCCACCGATCAGGGGTGGAGTCAAACACAGATTTCTAGATGGAGAAACCAATCTTCAGCCGCCGCATTTCCTCGTGACGACGGGAAGGGATTCGAGCTTCCGTCCTTTTTGGACCATAACCCCGATAAAAAGAGCGAGAAGAAAGAAGGCTCCCGCCGAGGCCACCGCTGGGGTTTCCGTCGTCGTGGGGAAAAGGAGTCGCCCAAGCCCATAGCCGACAAAGAGGGCTACCAAGGGCATGCCCAGCACCCAGAAGGCGCCCCTGGCCTGCTCGACTCCGGGCACTTCAATCTCCACCAGGTCGCCTTCCGTCACATCGATGCCATGGGCGTTGTAGCTCTGGAGATCGCTTCGCCCGTTTTTGCAGCTGTTGTTGATGCAGGATTCGCAGCCGTCATGCATCGCGATGGCGACGTGGACGATCTTACCGTTTATTTTCTTTATCGTTCCCGTTTCTTTCATCCAAAGCCTCCTTAACGGTTTCCTTGCAGGGGATTCTGAAGCTCTCCATGCTCTCGGCCATACCTGAATCGCCAATCCTGAAGCAGCAGCCCTGCACTTCAAGTCCGAGGGTCCCGTCGCTTTTCCATACGCGCACCGCCGTCATGAACTCCCGGACGCGGGCGTCGGGATCCATTCCCCCCACCGATAATATACTGCCTGTGCGACCGCAATCGGTAAGGGCCGCAGTTCCTTTTTTCATACGTCGGGCGTCGGCGGTGAGCGCCTTGCAGTGGCTCCCGATGACGGCCGAAACCCTCCCGTCGAGATAGCTGGAGAGGGTGAGCTTTTCGGCCGTCGTGGTCGCGTGGAAGTCTACGACGACAGCCTTGGCCTCCGTCCCGATGCGCTCGAGGATATAGTCGATGGCGGAAAAGGGATTCTCGGCGTGAACGCGGGGGAAGCCCGCCTGGCCAAGGAGGCTGACGACGGCTATCTTCCCTGCCGGCGTCTGGAAGATCCTCCAGCCCTTTCCTGGATTCCCATAGGGATAGTTCGCGGGTCGAAGCACCCAGCCGGCTTTCGGATAGAATTCCGTCATATCGATCTTGTAGTAGGCGCAGTCGCCAAGAGTGAGGCAGTCGATGCCCAGCTTTTTCAGGTAGACGGCATGCTGGACGCCCAGGCCGGCCCCGCCCGTCGTGGAATCGGCGGCCGCTATGATGAAGTCAGGCTTATAGCGTGCCCGTATCTCGGGCAAGGTCGACTTGAGGGTGAAGACGCCGCTCTTGCCCGCGATCTCACCGATGAAAACGACATTGATGCTCACGTTCCCTCACTGGTTGGAATATTTCTGGACCTCGTCGAACACGTATTCCAGGGCGACGCCAGCCGTCCTGAACATCTCCTCGCTCTCTGTCCCGTCGTGGTAACGCCGCTCACAGACAACCCTCACGATGCCGCAGTTGATGATCATCATCGCGCAGGTGCGGCATGGAGTCATTCGGCAATAGACCGTCGCTCCCTGTATCGCGGCGCCGCGGCGGGCGGCTTGGCAGATGGCGTTCTGTTCGGCGTGGACGGTGCGGACGCAGTGCTGGGTCACGGCGCCATCTTCATGGATCAGCTTCTTGAGCTGGTGCCCGACTTCGTCGCAGTGAGGAAGGCCGCTAGGCGCGCCCACATAGCCTGTGGCAAGAATCTGGTTTTCCTTGGCTATGACGCAGCCCGATCGGCCCCTGTCGCAGGTGGCGCGTTTGGCGATCGCGTTGCATACTTCCATGAAGTACTCGTCCCAGGTAGGCCGCCTGTATTCCGTATCCGCCATATCCTCTCCTTGGTTCAGCTCAGGGCATCATTGCCCGCAAAGCCCTTCGCGTCAAGGTGAGCCCCGATGGACCTTTCATCGACGAGGCTTTTCTGATAAGGTAGCTTCGTTTGATCCGGAGGAAAAATGAAGCACTTTAATAGGTTGGTGCTCGCCCTGGCTTTCTTGACAGCCGCGGCCGGCCTGGCGTCATGCCAGACGAATGAAAGGCCCGATGGACTCTATGCCGTGATAGATACAGCCAAGGGAAAAATCGTCATCTCGCTCGAATTCGAGAAAGCCCCGCTGACCGTGGGCAATTTTGTAGGACTCGCCGAAGGCAAGCTCGATGCCGCCAAGGGGAAGTCCTTCTACGACGGTATCGTCTTCCACAG
>JBAQLW010000307.1:0-2992 GCA_049302175.1 Rectinemataceae bacterium | reverse complement strand
GGGTGTACCAGGCTTCGGAGAAGAGTTCAAGCGAAGGCTGTGGAAGGAAAAGATCGATCCACGCGATGCCGAAGACGGCGATGAGGAGGAGTATCGGCATCATTCGGTCGCCCCGGCTTCGTTCCATAATATCGAGATTGAGTCTACACCACATCGACGGCTATGTCATTTGGACCGCGGGTGTTGAATCAAAGAGGGCTTCGCCGCGCGATGCAGCGTCGGAGGGCTGTGGGCAATGGCGATCAAAGCTTCAGCGTACCTTCGCGGGCTCCTCACGATTCTCGCCTTCGCCCTGCGGAGGAGGGCGCCCGTCCTGTGGACGGCTTTGGGCGCCGCCATCGTCTTCTACGGATTTCCTCGACACTTCGGGGCCTCCCTCCTCGTCGCTGTGGCGCTGGCCGGTGTCTCGGCCACTTTCAGACAGGTCGGCCCGCCGCAGGGCCGGAGCAGCGCCGGGATAGGCCTCGCCCTCTCCCTGGGCATAGCCTGGGGGGCCGCCGCGGCGCTGACGGAGGCGGCTTTCGCACCGCCCGCCGACCTCGCCCGTTTTCCCGTCTCGAGTTTTTCGGGCTGCATAGTCGCCGACGGCCGGCGAACATCCAAGGGCAACACCATCATCGGCATTGAGCTCGAAGAAGCCACGATCTCGCAGGCGGGCTGGACTTCAAGCCTCGCCTGGCCGCGGGGCCGCCCCCGAATAAGCCTCGTCACTGATAGCAAGGCCGAATTTTCGGCCGGGCGCGGAATCAGCGTCAGCCAAGCCTCGGCCATCGACGCAAGCCAATCCCTCTACTACGCCTCGGGAAAGAATATCGGCCTGGGTCCTTTCGCATCGGGCGTGGCTCGCCTCCGCGCCGCGGCCAAAAGCACCCTCTCCGTCCGCATCGCGGCCGTCGCCGGGAAGGCTTTCCCCCTGGCCCAAGCCCTCCTCCTCGGCGTCATGGACGACATCGACAACGAGGAAGCAAGCCTCTTCAGGGACGCGGGCTGCGCCCACATACTCTCCCTATCAGGCCAGCATCTCTCCATACTCTGCTCCCTCATGACCCTCCTCTTCGCCAAGCTCCTGAAGCGCGCCCGCCTCGCCGACATCGCGTCCCTCATCTTCGCCCTCCTCTTCACCTGGCTCGCCGGCGCCGGTCCCTCCCTCCTCCGCTCAACCTTGATGACCCTCACGGGCATCACTCTCCGCAGGATCGACAGACCCCAGCAGGGCATAACCGTTCTCGCCCTCGTTTTCTGCGTCGCCCTCGGGTGGAAGCCCGCCGCTGCCAGAAGCCTCTCCTTCACCCTCTCGTATTCGGCCATGCTCGGCCTCATCCTCCTTTCCACTCGCTGGGAAAACCTGCTCTGGCGCATCCCTCCCTTCGCCGCCAAGCCCCTCTCGGCTTCCTTCGCGGCCTTATGCGCCACCGCTTCCATCTCCCTCTCGACCTTCGGCTTTTTCGCCCTCGGGGGCATCCTCGCCTCATCCCTTTCGGGACCTGTCGTCCTCCTTTTTATGTGGTCCCTCCTTGGAAGCACAGTCCTCGGCACCATCCTTCCCTTCCTTGGTTCAATCCTTTCGGTCTGGCACGAACTCATCCACGAAGTCCTGCTCGCTATCATGAGAATCGGTGCCCTCCTCCCCTCGATAAGGCCACGGAATGAGGGAGAAAAGCTCCTCGTCTCCCTGGCGATTGTCGCTCTGTCCCTCTTCGTATATGCTTATCCCTACATTGAAAACGCCCTGAGCCAGATACGCGAGGAAGCCCATGACGATAGCCTACGATTCCCCCGCCTCGATAAAAACCTTTCTGGAAACCCAGGGCCTCGCCATGTCCAAACGCTTCGGACAGAACTTCCTCGTCGATCCTAACGCCAGGGAAAAGCTCTACGCGGCCCTCGGCGCCTCATCTCCCGCCCACATTTGGGAGATCGGACCGGGCATAGGCGCGATGACAGCCCTTATCCTCCAGCGCGGGCACAGCGTCACCGCCTTCGAGATCGACCACGGTTTCGCGCGCATCCTGCGGGATCTTTTCGGTGAGAATCCGCGGTTTTCCCTCGTCGAGGGCGATTTCCTGAAAACCTGGAAAAACGCGGGCCAGGCGCCAGAAGCGGCGGGCTGCGGTTCCGCCCCTGGCGCGGCCGTTCGGCCCGATATAGTGTTCGGCAATCTGCCCTATAACGTCGCCCTCGCCATCATCGGCGATCTCCTCGAGAGCGACGAGGTGCCACCGCTGATGGTATTTACCGTCCAGAAGGAAGCCGCCCAGCGGATTGTCGCCATGCCGGGCACAAAGGATTATTCGGCTTTTTCCGTCCTCTGCTCCTCCGTGTGCCGCGCGAAAATCCTCTACGACATCGGAGCCTCGGCCTTCTGGCCTCGGCCCCGCGTCACAAGTTCCGTCATCGCCCTTTCCCCCCGCCCCGACCCCATCGCCGCTGGCGACCGGATGGGCTTTTCCCGCTTTGTCCGCGGCGCCTTTTCCTCACGCCGCAAAACCCTGCGGAACAACGTGATCGCGATGGGCCAAGGTTTTTCCGAAAAACTGGACGACACCCTCTCCCGGCTCGGCATCATAGCCGACGTCCGCGCCGAAGCCCTCAAGCCCGAACAGCTCGCCTCCGTCTATTTTTCCCTCCTTGCTCCATGAGGCCCTAATCCGTATGATATGCCCATGTCCACTGTCCAGAAGAGCGTCATAAACGAGGACGAAATCGATACCGTTCTCGAAAGCGATATACAATTTTCGGGCAACCTCGAAACCGCCAAATCCCTCCTCATCAAAGGCAGGCTTTCGGGAACGATCACCTGCGGCGACGATCTCTACATAGCGGCCACAGCCCTGGTGGACGCCGACATCCGCTCGAACAGGATCATCATACGCGGGAGGCTGCAAGGCCATGCCGTAGCCGCGGAGAGCATCCAGGTTCTCGCGGGCAGCCTTGTGGAAGCATCCCTCGAAGCGCCCGAGATCATCATCGAGAACGAAGAAGAATTCAAAGG
>JBAQLW010000306.1:0-1774 GCA_049302175.1 Rectinemataceae bacterium | reverse complement strand
GAAGGCTTCGAACTTCTCGCATGGAGGGAGGTACCCACCCTCCCGCAGGTACTCGGCGAAAAAGCGGGGAAAAGCCTGCCCCGGATCTGCCAGGCGGCCTTCATGAAGAAGGGGGCTGACGGCGCCTCTCTGTCAGGCGAAGCCCTCGAGCGAAGCCTCTATATCCTACGAAAGGTGTTGGAAGCCGAGGCGCGGAAAGCGGGCATGGGCACCGATGATCTCTACATCCCCTCCCTCTCCTCGCGTACCATCGTCTACAAAGGCATGTTCGTCGCCTCCCAGTTCGCTTCCTTCTATCCCGACCTTGGCCGGGAGAGCTTCGAGAGCGCCTTCGCCGTCGTGCACCAGCGCTACAGCACGAATACCTTCCCATCCTGGCCCCTCGCCCAGCCTTTCCGCATGATCTCTCACAACGGCGAGATCAACACCCTGCGCAAGAACATCAACGCCATGAGGGCGCGCCAGGCGGCGCTCGAATCCCCTCTCTTCGGCGCGGACATCGCGAAGATCCTGCCTGTCATTGAGGAATCGGGCTCCGACAGCGCCATGTTCGACAATGTCTTCGAGCTCCTTGTGCGCTCGGGGCGCCCGCTCGAGCAAGTGTTCATGATGATGGTGCCAGAACCCCACGGCGCCGATTTCGGCATTTCGCGCGACAGGAAGGCCTTTTACGAGTACCACGCCGCCTTGATGGAAGGCTGGGACGGGCCTGCGGCCATGACCTTCACCGACGGGTTGAAGGTGGGAGCGGCTCTCGACCGGAACGGCCTCAGGCCCTTCCGCTATTCGCTCACGCGGAGCGGGCGCTTTGTCGGCGCCAGCGAAGCCGGCGTTCTCGGGCAGGACGAATCCGACATCCTGGAGAAGGGCATGCTGAAGCCGGGGCGCATGCTCCTCATCGACATGGAGCAGGGAAGGCTCGTCAAGGACCGCGAGATAAAATCGCGGGTGTGCAGGGGGAATCCTTACCGGCGCTGGCTCGAAAAAAGCCGTATAGAGCTGCGCGGCCTTTTTTCGGCGGCGGACGCGGCCGAGGCAGGCATAGATTCCTCGAGGCTCGCCGATTATTTTCGCTACGACGACGAAACGGCCCAGGTGCTCAAGCCTATGCTCCTGACAGGCCAGGAGGCGATTTCGGCGATGGGGACGCGCAAGCCTCCCGCAGCCCTCTCGCGCAAGCCTGTTCTTCTGTATTCTTATTTCCGGCAACTCTTCGCCCAGGTGACGAATCCGCCAATCGATCCCTACAGGGAAAACCTCGTCATGTCCCTCGAGAACTACATTGGCAAGGAGAAGAACCTCCTCGAGGAGTCGCCAGCCCACTGCAGCCAGCTCAAGCTTCTCCATCCCCTCCTCTCCAATACCGACATCAGGCGGCTGCGCGAATCGAGGCTGCCTGATTTCCGGGTGGCTACGGTATCGATGCTGTTCGCGGCCGGCGATGGAGGAGCGTCGAATGCCGGCGCGGCTGATAAACCCGGCAGCCGTCTGTCTGCGGCCATCGAGGGGATATGCGCCGAGGCCGAGCGAACTATCGATGAGGGCGCGAGCCTCATCATCCTGAGCGACAGGGGCGTCGACGAGGGAAGGGCCGCCGTGCCGGCCCTCCTCGCCGCCTCCGCTGTGCACGGCCATCTCGTGAGGGCGCGCAAGCGCCATATGGCCGGCCTCATTGTGGAGACGGGGGAAGCGAGGGAAATCCACCACATCGCCGTCCTCCTCGGCTGCGGGGCGAGCGGCGTCAACCCATGGATGGTCTTCGAGCGCATCCCTG
>JBAQLW010000305.1:0-2106 GCA_049302175.1 Rectinemataceae bacterium | reverse complement strand
ACGCCATAACGGGCGCCCACCACAAGGTGGGCAACTACCCCGGCGTGACAGTCGAAAAGCGCGAAGGCCTCCACGAATACAAGAACATACAATTCCGGTTCATCGACCTTCCCGGAATCTACAGCCTCACCGCCTACTCCCTCGACGAGGTGGTGACCCGCGATTTTCTCCTGGAAGAAAAACCCGACATCGTCATCGACGTTCTGGATTCCACGAACCTCGAGAGGAACCTCTACTTATGCCTCCAATTCCAGGAACTCGGCATTCCCGTCGTGGGCGCCCTCAACATGACCGACGAGGCCGAGACCAAGGGCCTGCGCATCGACGCGAAGATACTTTCGGACACCCTGGGCATTCTCCTCGTCAAGACCGTCGGAACGAGCGGCATCGGCATCGAGGGACTCCTCGACGCCGTGCTCGCTACCCTGGAAACAGCCGAACTGAATCCCGGAAAGGGACAGGACAAGGCACCGAGCTATGGCGACGAAATCGAGTCGCGGCTCGGTCCCCTCCAGGAAGCGATAATCTCCGACAGGACCTTCGCGGCACGGTATCCGGCCCGATGGATAGCCATCAAGCTTCTCGAGAACGACGCCAATGCCCTCAAAAAACTGGAGCAGCATGAGCGGGGCGCCGAAGTCGGGGAGAAAGCCACCGCCGACAGGGCCTGGCTTTCAAAGCACTACGGCAAAGATTCGGAGATCGTCGTCACCGAACAGCGCTATGGCTATATCAGGGGCGCCCTCAAAGAAGCCGTCAAAAAGGTGGCGGTGAACCATATCCAGGTGACGGAAATCATCGACAAGTTCCTGATGAGTCCCATCGTCGGCCTCCCTATTTTCTTCCTCATAATCTGGGGCATTTTCAAGCTCACCTTCGCCCTGGGCGAATTGCCCGCACAGATCCTTGAACACTTCTTTGGCCTCCTGATCTCGGCCAGCCAGGCCCTCATCCCGCCCGGGCTCCTGCAGTCCCTCATTGTCGATGGCATCATTGGCGGCGTAGGCGGCGTTTTCTCCTTCGTCCCCCTCATCGTCATACTCTTCCTCTGCATTTCGATACTCGAGGACACCGGCTACATGTCGCGCGCGGCCTTCCTCACCGACAAGGCGCTCCACGCCTTCGGCCTCCACGGCCAATCCTTCATGCCCATGATGCTCGGCTTCGGCTGCACCGTGCCCGCCATCATGGCCACGCGCACGCTCAAGAGTCCCCGGGACCGCATCGCCACCATACTCGCCGTACCTTTCATGAGCTGCGGCGCCAAGCTGCCCGTCTACGTCCTCCTGGCAGGCACCTTTTTCCCGAAAAACGCGGACAATGTCGTGATGGGCGTCTACCTGGCCGGCGTCGTCCTCTCGATGCTCTCCACCGTTTTTCTGCGCAAGACCGTGCTGAAAGGTCAGACAACGCCCTTCGTCATGGAGCTGCCGCCCTACCGCCTTCCCACCTGGCGGGGAATATTTTGGCATGTCTGGGGAAAAACCTGGAATTACATAAAGAAAGCGGGAACGGTCATTCTCGCCGCCTCGGTGCTGATCTGGGTGATCACCACCTTCCCCCAGCCCAGAGACGCGGAAGCGCAGCCGGAAGCGACACGGAACGAGTATCGCCTGGAATACAGCGTGGCGGGACGGATAGGCAAGTTCATCGAACCCGCTATAAAGCCCTTGGGCTTCAACTGGAAAATCGGCGTCGCCCTCATCCCGGGATTCGGCGCCAAGGAACTCGTCGTATCGACCCTCGGCATCCTCTACGGGGCGGAAATCGCCGATGGCGAAGAAACGGAGTCGCTGCGGTCAGCCCTGCGGCGCGACCCGGACATGAATCCACTCACCGCCATCGTCCTCATGATGTTCATCCTGATCATGCCGCCCTGTTTCGCAAGCCTGGCGACCATCAAGGCCGAGGCGGGCAACAAGTGGCTCATCTTCCAGGTGCTCTATTCCTTCACCCTGGCTTGGGTGGTTTCCTTTATCGTCAAGGTAGTCGGAGGCTTCCTGACGGGATCTTGAACATCACCGCGAGAAGCTGCCGATTACCGGCGAGCCTTCCCTTCCCGCCCGGCGCAGTCGGCGCAAATGCCCGTGGCGTAGAGCATATGGC
>JBAQLW010000304.1:0-12807 GCA_049302175.1 Rectinemataceae bacterium | reverse complement strand
TCCATGTCCATGGTCTCCGAAACGTCGCACCAGCAAGGGGTCACGGTAAGGGTGATCGCCACGCATTCGCGCTCGAACTTGGCCTGGCAGTCTGCCGCCTCGGCGCCCCCGCCAATCGTCGTATCGGCGATCACACACTCCACCGCCTGGCCCGAAGCGTGCCTCAGGTTTTCGGATATGAGCTTGGAAGCCGCCGCCGCCATGCCCATGGTCACATCTTCCAGGCTTTCCCTCACGCCGCGGCGGCGGCCGTCGATCACCGGCCTTATCCCCACCTTCGGAAGGCTTCCCTTCAGCCTCATCGTTGGCGCATGTACTTCAAAATCCGACATATGGATCCTCCTGATTTATTGTTTCGTGGGTCCGTAACCCCGCATTCAGAATTTATGGCTTGTACGCATGCCGTATGAGCCTCGTCTTGAGCCTGATCACCTGCGTCTCGCGCGTTTCAGGCTCCATTATGCGCTTGAGGATAAGCCTCGCCGCAGTCTTGCCAAGCTCTGCGATCGGCTGCTGAATCGCATAACGACAGTAGCGGAGAAGGGGAGAGTACGGCATTTCGTCGAAGGCCGAAATGACGATCCGCTGCGCCTTCGCCTTCCCTTCGCTGATGAGGTAGTTCGTCGCTCCTATATGCGTGAAGGCGTTGACGAGGAACCATGCGTCCGGCGAATCGTCCCTTTTCATCATTTCTTCCATGGCGTGGTAGCCGAAGGGCAGTATCGGCGGACCGAAACGCACGAACTCCGGCTCTATGGCGAGCCCCGACGACTCCATGGCTCTCTTGTATCCCGCATAACGTTCGATCGACGTCGATATTTCCGGCTTGCCGCCGATGAAGCCTATGCGCGCATAGCCGTCGTCGATGAGCGCTTTCGTCGCTTCGAAGGCTCCTTCCTCGTTCTCCGTCAGGACGGAATCGGCGTCCAAGTCGTTGACCGTGCGGTCGACGAAGACCACCGGTATGTCGTAGTCTTTCAGGAATGCGAAATGGGCGCCCTTGTCGGTAGCCGGAATCATCACGATCCCGTCGACGAGACGCTCCGCCAAATGGCGCAGCCGCTTGGCTTCCTCTTCGGCTGAATCGTGGGAGAGGCTGACGACGAGGGAGTAGCCGTGCGCGGAAAGTTCCTTGTCCATGCTCTCGGCGATGTACATGAAGAAATCGCCCGAGAGGTCGGGCGCCATGATGCCGATCGTCTTCGTCCTCGATGTCTTGAGGCTCCTCGCCACGAAATTGACCTTATAGCCCAAGGCCGCCATCGCCTCGTGCACCTTGTCCCTCGTGGTGGCGGTCACCTTGTCGTCGTTGTTGAGCACGCGCGAGACAGTGGCCGTGGAAACCATTGCATGCTTCGCGACGTCGCGTATCGTAATGCTTTTATGGATCACGCCGCGCCTCCCGAGGCGATGCCACCAGAAAGCGCGCCTCCAGATGTTAGGAACGCGAAAATGATGATGGCGGCCAACGATATCGCCGTATGCAGCGAAAGCGTCGCGCTTATGTAAGCCGATTCATCACGACCGCGCCTGAATATGGCTATCACGTAGGGCGAAGGCAGAAGAAAGAGCACCACCACGGCGCGGGAGTACCCGATTGGCATGCCTATGGCAGGGAGAAGAAGATAGGCTATGACGAGAGACAACGGAATAGCGATGGCCATGCGGGCAAATACTGTCTTGAGGGCGTTGCGCGCCCCTGGAACGCCATTCCTTAGGCCATAACCTACACTGATGCATACGAGGGGCGTCGTCAGTCCGCCCACGAGGGAGAAGGTTTTTTCGAGGAATCCTCCCGGACCCCAGGGCTTGCCCGCGGTCTGTCCGAAGAGGAGGGAAACGACGATGCCCGCCGCTATGGCGAGTATCACGGGCGACTTGAGGAGGGATTTCAAGGCGCCCGCTACGGCGCGGAAATCGAAAGCGGGCCGTCCCGATGTTGTACCATCGAGCAAATTGTCCGTACCGTTCCTAGCGGGCTTGAGCATCTGGCTCATGAGGACGGTGAAGACATAGACGACCTGACCCAAGTCGGCGGTGGCGAAACGGGAAAGTTCAACTCTTCCGAAAAATGCCTCGAAAAGGGCGTAGCCAAGCATGCCCGCTTCGAAACCTTGGAACAGGAAGGTGGCGGCGGGCGAAGGCAGATTCAGAGAGCGCGAAATCCGGGAACCTGCCCAGCCCATCAGGGCGCAGGACAGGAAAACGGCGGCGACGAGAACAAGATGCGCGGCTTCGATTCGCGTTCCGGCGAAAGCCGAAAACAGAAGGACGGGGAGGGTGACCGAAGCCACAAGCTTTTTCATCCCGTCGGCGGCCTCATCCCCTATGAGCCCATATCTTCCCGCCGCCGCTCCGGCGGCGAAAAGCGCGAGGACGGGCAGAAGGTCGGCGACGAAAGACTGCATCAAAAGCACCTCTCCATTCACTGAATGATATTCATCCACTATAGTTCATCGGACCGGAATTACGCCCTTCTTCAGGATAATATTGCCGTACGTGGCCGTTTCCCCCGTCATGACGACGGCAAAGGCTTTTTTCGTCCGCTCGTAGAAGGCGAAACGTTCCATGCGGGCGAAGGCGGGCGTATCGGGCCAATAGCGGTCGACTACTTCCCTATAACTTCTTTCCACGCTCGTGTCCAGGATGTCGCCGGCCGCCGGCAGCATCATGACGATGGGCGATTCCGAATAGCTGTCGAGATTGATGAGTCGCAGGATTCCATCCAAAAGGTCGGGTATCCTGATGCCGTCGGCGCGGACCACTCTCGCGTTGAGGGCATCGCCGGTGAAAAAAGCGTCGGCCAGAACTATTTCGTCACCATGACCCATCCTGAAAAGAACGGAAAGGAGATCGGGCGAAATACAGGGTTTTATTCCGATAAGCATGCTGACCTCCTCTATGTGTGCCGTCGGCAATCTTGGCTCATAAGCCGCAACCCGGGTACGAAAGTTCTATTTCATCAAAACGGGGAGGGTCCGTCCCCTCTCTCGTGCAGTTGATGGCGGCGGCGGCTGAAGCGAAGCGAAGCAGGGCGAAAAGCTCCTTCTCCCCAAGCGCTGAAAGCGCCGCCCTCGAGGCGATGCCCTTCCTGTCCAGCGCGGCGAGAATGGCCGCATGGAAAGTGTCTCCCGCTCCGATCGTGTCAATAATTGGAATCTTGAACGCTTCGATAGAAGCCGAAACCCTTCTTGTAAAAGCTATACTGCCCTTTTCTCCAAGAGTTACGAAGACCGCTTCCGGGCCTAGATCGAGTATATGTGAAACGATTTCGCCTGTCGGAACGGAACCGTAGAGCCATTCGAGATCAGAATCCGAAGCCTTCACTATAGCACAGGAAGCGCAGAGCGCCTCGAATTTTTTAAGATACCCCTCCCTGTCCGGGATGAGAGATGCCCTGATATTGGGATCGAAGCTGACGAGGAGCTTGTCGCTTTCTCGCTCGATAAGTCCCGCGATTGTGCTGGCCGCTGGTTCCAGCACCAGAGATATCGATCCCGCGAGAAGAAAATGAGCTTCGCGCGGCAGGGCTGCGGGAAGGTCGTCGAGCTTGATAGAGCGGTCGGCGCAGCCTTCGGCGTAAAACGCGTAGCGTGCTTCCCCCGAGGTGCTTTTTTCCACGAAAGCGAGGGTCACTGGTCTTTGCGCGCGCACCACCATCTCCGTCCCAACGCCGTTCTCTACGAGCCGCGCAAAGAGTTTGTCGCCGAGGAAATCCGACGCTATTGAACCGAGAAACTGCACATCGGCGCCGAGCCTCGCAGCTGCGATAGCGCTGTTATAAGGACAGCCTCCCGGCGCCACGCGGAAGCTGCCATAAGGGGCTTTCTTATGGTTATCCGTGCCTGATTCAGGCACCATATCGATGAGATTCTCGCCGCAGCAGATTATCACGTTGTAGCTCCAGGAATTAAATATGCGAGAAAAAGCAAAGCCGATGAAATGGAAAACCGGGATGGGGCTGTATGCCACGTTTCAGTCGACAGCCCCATCCCATCATCCTATCATGTTTCTTGAGGAACGCTCACTGGTACAGAACGGCCGCGATCTTGGGATCGTCGATGTTGGTTTTGTCGTAGTAGTAGAAACCTGTGTCCACGATTTTCGGGAGCTTCTCGCCCTTGAGGGCTTTGAGGGCACTCTCGACGGTCTTGTAGCCGATGCCGACCGGGTTCTGTGTGATGGCGCCATTCATCTCGCCGGCGCGGATGGCCGCGATCTGCTGGGCGCCGGAGTCGTAACCGATCACCACGATCTTGCCGATCTTTCTCATTTCCTTGACGCCGTTCATCACGCCGATGGCCGAGCCTTCATTCGCGCCGAAAAATCCCTTCAGATTCGGGTGGGATTGGATGATAGCCTTGGCAAGATCGGTGGATTTCAGATGGTCACCTTCACCGTATTGTACGGAGACGATAGTGATCTTGGGATACTTTTCCTTGATCCTGTTGACGAAACCATCGCGGCGGTCGATGCCGGTGCGGCTGGTCTGGTCGTGGACGATGACGGCCACTTCGCCTTCGTTGTTGATGAGCTTGGCCATCATGTCGGCGGCATAGGCCGCAGCGGCGATGTTGTCAGTCGCGCAGGTAGTGACGGGGATGTCGGAATCGACGCCGGAGTCGAAGGCGACGACGGGGATACCGGCGGCTTTGGCCTTCTGCAGATAGGGAATCGCGGCCTTGCTGTCCAGGGCCGCGAAGCCGAGAGCTGCTGGTTTCTTCGCGAGCGCCGCAGAGAGCATGTCGATTTGTTTATCCACCATGGTCTCGGATTCCGGACCCTCAAAGGTTATGTTCACTTTGAAGTCCTTGGCGGCCTGTTCGGCACCCTGTTTGACAGCCTGCCAGAACTGGTGCTGGAACCCTTTCGAGATCAACGGGATGTACAGCGTCTGAGCGGAAACGCCCACGACAGAGATGATCAGCATTGCCAGGAACAGGATGGATACGATCTTCCTATTCTTCATAGCAACCTCCTATCGAAATCTTTCCGGTTCCCGAAAGGGACCGGTGTAGCGAAAGCGCAACATGGAATAGCCTCGCCAAACGGCCTTGCCGATCAGCGTCGTATCGACCGACGCCCTATTTCCTGCGACGCAGTATGTCGAGGTACACGGCGAATATGATGATGATACCCGTCGTGACGATTTGCCATTCCTGAGGCACCGAGAGGATGCGCAGGCCGTTCGTCAGCGTACTGATGATGAAGGCGCCGATGATCGTCCCTATGATCGTCCCTTCGCCCCCCGACATAGATGTGCCGCCAATGACGACGGCGGCGATGGCGTCCAATTCATAGCCCTGACCCAAGGCAGGCTGGGCTGAGTTCAGCCTTGAGGCGATCAGAATGCCCGCGATGCCGACGATGGCGCCGGAAAAAGCGTACACGGCGATCTTCCATCGATCGGTATTGATGCCCGAGAGCCGGGCCGCTTCCTCGTTGGAACCGATCGCGAAGGTATAACGGCCGAAGGTGGTTTTATTCAGTACAACAGCCCCGACTATGGCGACGGCGAATAAAATGAGGACAGCGTTCGGTATCTGGAATTCCTCGCTGAAATTGAGCAGTGAACCCATGGAAATCTGGCTGAAAATGGGGGTGTCCGTAAAGTAGATCGGCTTCGAGTGCGCGAGAATGAGAGAAAGCCCCTTGGTGAACATGTTCATGCCTAAGGTCGCGATGAAAGGCGGGAGCTTGAGTTTCGCCACCATGACGCCCGAAATGCCTCCACAGGTTACGCCAGTGAGGATAGCGACCAGGAGGCCGACAAAGAGCGGCAGGTGCCAGTTGACGATGACCTGGGCCGACATGACGGCGGTCAGCGTCATCATCGTGCCGATCGACAGGTCGATGCCGCCCGTTATAATGACGAAACTGACGCCTACGGCCAGCACGCCATTGACCGCCGTCGCCAGCATTATGGCGACGATGTTATTGGGCTGGAAAAAGTTGGGCGATGCCAGTGAAAAACCGACGATCAGGATCACGAGGCTGGAAAACGCGAGAATCTTCTGCTTCGCCTGGGACGATGTCGCGCTGTCTTTCGCCTTTCCTGGTTTTATTGTAGCCGTTTCCGCCATTTTCCCTTCCTTGGATTATTGGTTGACTGCGGTTTTCACCATTGTTTCACGCTGCGTCGCCAGCTTCATTATCTTTTCCTGTGTGGCTTCCGAGGCCGCCAGCTCCCCGGTTATGCGACCCTCGCACATCACCACGATGCGGTGGCTCAGCCTTAGGATTTCTGTCAATTCGGAGGATATCATAATCACCGTTTTGCCCGCCTCGGCCAGTTCGTTGAGGAGGGCATAGATCTCCTGTTTGGCGCCAATGTCTATACCCCGCGTCGGTTCGTCGAAAATGAGAACATCGCAGTTGCGGATCAGCCACTTGGCGACGACAACCTTCTGCTGGTTGCCGCCGGAGAGGAACTTGAGCTTTTGCTGGAGGCTGGGCGTTTTGATGGACAGCTTTTCGACGCTATCGCCGGCGGCCTTCTTCATTTCCCTTTTCATCACGAAGCCCGCGAAACCGGTGAAGCGCTTCATCGAAGCCAGGACAGCGTTAGCCTCCACATCCATGCCGAGGGCGATGCCGTAGCGCTTCCTGTCCTCGGAAAGGTAACCTATGCCGTGTTTTACCGCGTCGCAAGGGCGTCTGATATTCACTTTTTGTCCGTTCACCAGGATTTCGCCCGAATCTATTGGGTCGGCGCCGAAAATCGCGCGCGCGGCTTCCGTGCGTCCTGCCCCCATCAGTCCGGCGAAGCCAAGAATTTCTCCTCTTCTCGCCGAAAAAGTGATATCTTTCAGCACCTTGCCTCGACAGAGCCCCTTTACTTCGAGTATGACCTGCTTTCCGGCTTTTAGATCGATTTGAGGCCTGCTCGCATCGATAGTGCGGCCGACCATCAGCGAAATCACGTGGTCGAGGTTGGTGTCCGTGACGCTCAAGGTATCGACGTACTGCCCATCCCTCATCACCGTGATGCGGTCGGAAATCTTGAAAAGCTCATCCATTCTGTGCGATATGTAAATGATGCCGACGCCCTTGTTCCGCAGGTCGCGGATTATAGTGAAAAGTTCTTCTATCTCGGCGTCGTTGAGGGCGGCCGTCGGTTCGTCCATGATGAGTACACGGGCATCGTAGGACAGAGCCTTCACTATCTCGACCATCTGCTGCTTGGCGATCGTGAGGCTTCCGATTTTCACCCGCGGATCGATGTCCATTTTGAGCATCGCGAATAGTGTCTGAGCTTTTCTATTCAGTTCCTTTTCGTCGAGGAAGAGGCCTGTCTTGTCCTTCGGTTCACGTCCGATGAAAATATTCTGGGCGGCGGTGAGGTGGTTCATCAGGTTCAATTCCTGGTGAATTATTGAAATACCCAGCCGCTGCGCAACCCTTGGATTCGGGATGGACACGGGTTTTCCGTCGAGGAGAATATCGCCGGAATCCTTCTGGTACACACCCGAGATCACCTTCATGAGCGTGGATTTCCCTGCACCGTTCTCCCCGACGAGGGTGTGGACCTCGCCTGGGCGAAGATCGAAGCTCACATCCTTGAGCGCATGAACACCGGGGAAGGATTTATTGAGATTTTTGACGACGATCAGGGGTTCTCCCAAGCTCGGGCTCCTAATACTTGCATCTTCTGGCGAATGTATACGTGTACTTCAAATTTAAAGTTAATGTATACGTTTACATTCAGCGATTGCATTGTCAACCAGGTTTCCTGTTCTGTCAAGAAAAAAATGATAAAAACAAACAGGGGAGAAAGCCTTGTCCTCTTTCTCCCCTGTGAAATCCTTCGCGGCGGAATTAAATGAGCGTTTCCCAGCTTCCCGACGCTTCTGACCTGAACAGCGCATCCAGCACCTTCATGGTGGCGACAGCGTCCTCGGCGGGCGTCGGTTCGGGCTTGCCGGCAAGAAGGCTTTCCGAAAAGGCATCGAACATCAACCTGTATTGACCCGCCGGTCCACATTGCACCGTCCGCGTGCCAATACTCGTCGTCACCGAAAGCTCAGCGGGAATGTCCGGGTACATGTTGAAAGGAATTTGGATCGAAAGCTTGCCTGAGGCGCCTACCACTTCAACCCTCTGGGCGGCGTATGCCTGTGTCGATACCGAGAACTGCGCCTGCCCTTCCCCGAAATCGAGAAGGCCGGAGCTAAGCATGTCGATACCGAGCTCCGGGTCGCGGCTTACGAGGGAGAGCACGCGCCTGGGTTCGCAGCCCATCATGAAGCGCGAGCTGGAAACGGCGTAGCATCCGATATCCATTATGGCGCCGCCCCCCGTTTCCCTCATGTTGCGGATATTCCTTGGGTCTTTATTGTTGAAGCTGAAGTGAACCTGGATGAAGACAATCTTGCCTATTTCCCCAGAACTCACGATCTGTTTCGCCCTCACCCACTCGGGGTGAAAGCGGTACATCAAGGCTTCCATCACGCGAACGCCCCTGGAACGGGCATACCGTATAGCTTCCTCCGCTTCGGTCGCGTCCATGGCAAAAGGCTTTTCGCAGAGAATATGCTTGCCTGCGTCGGCAGCCGCTTTCACCCAATATGCGTGCAGGTGATTGGGAAGAGGTATGTAAACGGCGTCTATCTCCGGATCGGCGAGGAGGGCTTCGTAGGACCCATAGGAACGCTGGAAGCCCAGCTGGGCTGCTTCAACGGCCGCTTTTTCGCGATCGCGCGATGCTATCCCGACGAATCGGGCCAGCGCCGAATCCTTCACCTGCTCGTGAACGCGAAGCCTGTAATGCTTGGATACGGAAAGTACGCCCCATCGTATAAAGTCCATCGTTTCCTCCTCCACTGAATGCATATGAATTTTACCACAGCCATTCCGTCCCGGTAACTGCCCGCGCTATACTGGCGCAATGAACCCCCTCTATATCCGCATCGCTCTTTCGTTCATTATCGCGGGCATCTGGATCGCGGCCGCCACCTTCCTTGGCGAACGTCTAGGAAGCCGGAAGGCGGGGCTTATCGCCAACTTGCCCTCAAACATACTCATCTCGCTCATATTCATGTCCATCACCAGGGGACCCGAGTATGCAGCAGCCACGACCGCTGGCGTCCCTATGGGGATGATGATCGATACTGTCTTCCTGGCAGTCTTCATTCTCGCGCTGCGCGCGGGGCTCTGGAAGGCTTTGGCGGCTGGGTTTGCCGCCTGGGCTCTCTGCGCCGTCTTCGTGCTTGTAGTCCTTCCGCCCCTGCAATTCGGCCTTTCCCTGCTCGTCTACATTGTCGTCACGGTATTCCTCTTCTTGCTCGTCCATTGGAAGCTGGGGGTCAAGAAGACGGTAAAGAAGCCCGTGCGCTTTTCCTGGAGGGTGGCCGCGGTGCGAGCCTTCTTGGCCGGCAGCGTCGTCGCCGGGGCCGTCACCATCGCCCAGATAGCACCGCCTTATATGACAGGGGTGCTCGCCACTTTCCCCGCCGCACTCACTTCGACATTGGTCATACTCACAATGAGCCAGGGGCGCGACTTCGCCCAGGCAACCGGCAAGATGCTCATCCTCTCTTCCTGCAACATCATCGTCTACACCAGCTGCGTGGGTGTCCTCTTCCCGAGCCTCGGGCCATGGTGGGGCACTCTCATCTCCTTCGCCGCGGCGCTTTGTTTTATCGTACTCCTCAACCGCGCCACGGCGAAAATCAACTGAAGCCATCCAGGCGGCCGGGAGCTCCGGATCGATAGAGGCCGAGGCTCGCGGTCAATGGCCAGGGCTTTGCCGCCGTGGCGCGCTTCAGCCTCTCTCATCTTGCCTTCCTCTCTTTGATTTGCTATATTATTTGCGAATCGTTTGCAAATAAGGATCATGACGGATGAGTAGAATTCACCTCGCGTCCCGCTCCGGCTTTTCCGTGCGCAATATCAATATTTCCTTGCTCTTTCTGGCATTCGCCACCATGACCGGCCTCCAGTCCGTCGAGGCGGCGGGCTCCAGCCCCGCCTCAGCCCCAGTCGTTCCTGTCATCGCTGTCAGCATACTGCCCCAGTCGGAATTCGTGGCGAGAATAGCAGGCGACAAAGTCAAGGTGCTCACCCTAGTGGGGCCTGGCGCCTCACCGCACAATTACGAGCCGACACCCCGCCAGATGGCCGAACTCAGCGGGGCGTCGGTCTGGCTCTCCATCGGCGTCGAATTCGAGAAGGCCCTCCTCCCCAAGATAAAATCGCTCTATCCAAAATTGAGGATTGTAGACACGGTAAAGGATGTCGTTTACCGAAAATTGGAATCCCACGACCATGGGGAAGGAGGGGCGGTGGATGAGGCTGGCGGTCTGGATCCCCATGTCTGGCTCGGTCGCGACGCAGTAAAAGCCCAGCTGGCCGCCACGAGGGACGCCCTCATAGCCCTGAAACCCTCCGAAGCCGTCATTTTCAGCGCCAACCATGACGCCTACCTGCGCGAGATCGACTCGGTTTTTTCCCTCCTTGCGAAGGAGCTCGCTCCGCTCAGGGGAGGCACAGCCTTCGTCTACCATCCCTCCTTCGGCTATTTTCTGGACAATTTCGGCATCAGGCAGGAAGCGGTGGAAGTCGGCGGCAAGGAACCCACCCAGAAAACCCTGGCCCTTCTGATCGCACGAGCGCGGGAAGATGGAGCGAAAATAATCTTCGTTCAAAAGCAGTTCTCCCCCGCGGCGGCCAGGACGGTCGCCAAGGCGATAGACGGCATCGTGGTCGAAATCGACCCCCTTGCCCCGAACTGGCTCGAAAACATCGGGACAATGGGCGAAGCGCTCAGAAAGACAGTTCGATGATGTTGAAAAAGGATGGCGCATCGATGAGCGGACAAAAGCGCATAGCGATTGAATTCGCGGGCGTGAGCTTTTCGCACGGCGAGCTGGAAGTCCTGCGCGACAGTTCCTTCCATGTCCACTCTGGCGAATTCGTCGCTCTCGTGGGGCCGAACGGCGCCGGCAAGACGACGATACTGCGCCTCATCATGGGCCTCGCCCGACCTCGGTCGGGCAGTGTCGAGATCTTCGGGAAAAAGCCCGAATCGGCTAGGGCGGGAATAGGCTATGTCCCCCAGTACATGCATTTCGATCCGGCCTTTCCCATCTCGGTGGAGGAAGTGGTGAGGATGGGCAGGCTGGACGGCTTCAGGAAAGGCTGCGAAGACCCCAAAGCCACATGCCCCGACATCGACGCGGCCCTTGAACTCGCCGCTGTCGCCGATCTGAGGAAGCGCTCCTATACGGCCCTCTCGGGAGGCCAGCGGCGGCGTGTTCTCGTCGCGAGGGCCATCGCGAGCGCTCCCGACCTCCTCATACTGGATGAACCCACCGCCAACATGGACAGCAAGAGCGAGGAACGCCTTTTCTCGGTGCTCGGGAACCTGAAGGGCTCGACCACCATACTGATAGCGACCCACGACACGGCCTTCGTGTCTTCACTCACCGATATCGTGCTCTGCGTCGGCGAAAGGGACAAGCATTTCGGAAGCGTCGTACGCCATGCTTCAGGCCCTGTCGAGAGAGTCTCCTCGGGCATGTACGGCGGCGCCGTCCTCCAGGTGCTGCACGACACCGAATTGCCCGACGCTTGCTGTTCCGAAGCATGCGACGAAGGAGACCGGCCATGAGCTTCTTCTCGGCTCTCTTCGATCCAGCCATGCCCTTTGTCCGCAACGCTCTTCTCGCCGGCATCCTGTCGAGCATTCTCTTCGGCGTCCTGGGCTCAGTCGTCACCGTGAAGCGCATCGCGGGGCTGGCCGGCGCCATATCCCACGCCGTCCTGGGCGGCATCGGCCTCGCGCTCTTTCTCGCCGCGAAAGGAATAATGCCAGGCCTGCCCCCCATCGCCGGCGCCCTCGTCTTCGCCATCATCGCGGCGGCCCTCATCGGCTTCGTTTCCCTCAAGGCCAAGCAGCGGGAGGACACCGTCATCAACGCCCTCTGGGCTATCGGCATGAGCATCGGCATCGTCTTCATCGCCAAAACCCCGGGGTACGCCGATCCCATGAGCTACCTTTTCGGTAACATACTCCTCGTCTCCACGAGCGACCTCATCCTTCTCGGCATCCTGGATCTCGTCGTCATACTCCTCGCCTGGCGCTACTACCCCCAGATCGAAGCCAGCGCCTTCGACGAAGAATTCGCCCGCACCCGCGGCGTCAACACCGACGCGGTCTTCCTCGTCATCCTCGCCGTCACCGCCATCGCCGTCGTTCTCCTCCAGACCTTCGTAGGCATCGTCATGGTCATCGCCATGCTCACCCTTCCCGCCGGCACCTCCGGTTTTTTCGCGAAAAACCTCGCGGGGATGATGGTATTGGCGACAATTTTCTCATTGGCCTTTTCGGTCGCTGGTCTCATCGTCAGCTGGAGCCTCGATCTGCCCTCGGGAGCCGTCGTCGTCCTCGTGGCGGGCGCGACCTTTCTCATCGTTTCGGCCCTCAATCTGCGCCGAAGAACCTAGGCGAGGTTGGCTTGTGACAAAGGCGAGAAAGGCTGTACAGGAAATCCTCGACAGAGCAGGCAGACCTCTCTGCGCTTTCGACGTGGAGGAGCTTGTGGGAAGCCTCTGCGATCTCGCGACGATCTACCGTTCGCTTCATCATCTGGAAAAAAACGGGCTGGCCGAATCCTTTGTCCTCCACTGCTCGGCCCATGGCACGGAGCGCTACTACGTGTCATGCGGCGCTCGGCACAGACACTGGTTCCACTGCGAGCGCTGCCATGGCTTTGTCGATCTGGGCGCATGCAGGGTGGAACCCCTTCTTGAGGAGATGGAAAAGGACGCCGGCGTCGAAATCCGCAGCCATATGCTCTACGCCAC
>JBAQLW010000303.1:0-2479 GCA_049302175.1 Rectinemataceae bacterium | reverse complement strand
AATTCGTCTATTTCCCGACGACGGCGATCGTGTCTTTGCTCAATGTTCTCGAGGATGGCGCGACTGCCGAAATCGCCGTCGTAGGCCGCGAGGGCATCGTAGGCATCGCCATTTTCATGGGCGGAGCATCCATGCTCAGCCGCGCATTGGTGCAGAGCGAGGGTTCGGCGTATCGCATACACAGCGACCTGCTCAAACAGGAATTCAACCGCAATTTGGCGATGCAGCATCTTTTCATGCGCTATACCATGGCTTTGGTGGCACAGATGGCCCAGACCGCCATCTGCAACCGGCACCACAGCATCGATCAGCAGCTTTGCCGTTGGCTTTTGCTGAGCGTGGACCGTCTGTCCGGCAATGTGCTCAACATGACTCAGGAGCTTATCGCCGACATACTGGGAGTGCGGCGCGAAGGTGTAACCGAAGCTGCGAGAAAATTGCAGGATGCCGGCTTGATAAGCTATAGCCGCGGATGCCTCACCGTTCTGGACAGGCCCGGTCTGGAAGCGCGGGTCTGCGAATGCTACAAAGTGGTGAAGGACGAATTTGAGCGTCTGCTTCCCGATGTAATCGCTGTCTGATCCGGGCATGGTTGATACTATCTTGTGGATTGCACTCAAGCCTAACGCTCGATTGCGAGGAGGCTGGCGCTTCACGATCCCTTTCGTTAGGATGACTTCAGGATGTACCCATGATTTTTCGATACAGCGAAGCGCCGAGTGTCAACAGCATCCTCCTCGAGAAAATGCTCTGGGCCGCGAAGGTCAAAACATCCCAGGATAGCGTTGCGCGGAAATTCAGGGTGGGGGACTATTCGAAAAGCATCTCCAGCCCCAATCCTCCCGAGTATCTCCGCAGGCGGATCGACCTCTCGAAGAGCGAATGCGCGGGAAGGTCTGTGCACAGGATTTCGCCCAAGACGAATGAGGGGGCAGCCGTCGTGCTTTTCCTGCATGGCGGCTCGTATATCATCAATGCCACGCGGCCGCACTGGCGTTTTCTGGCCGGGCTCGCCGAGCATGCGGGCTGTGCCGTCGTCGCTCCCGACTATCCGCTCGCGCCGACTCATTATTATGCGGACGCCTACCTTATGCTCACCGAACTCTATCGTCAGCTGGCCTTTGGGGAAGAGCATCGCAAAATCGTTCTTATGGGTGATTCGGCGGGAGGAGGGCTGGCGCTGGGATTGTCCATGATGCTGCGCGACGAGAAGATGCCCCCACCCGAAGCCATCGTTCTGCTTTCGCCCTGGCTGGACGTCACGATGAGCAATCCTCATATTGAAGAAATCGATGCCATGGATCCCTTCCTCAATGTCGGCGCCCTCGTGCGCGCCGGCCAGTCCTGGGCTCGGGGCGCCAATCCCAGGAAGCCTCTGATCAGCCCGATCTACGGTCAACTCGAAAACCTGCCGCCTCTCCATCTTTTTATTGGCACGAAGGATATTCTCGCCGCTGATTGCCGGCGCTTCAGGGGTTTATGCATGGCGGCCAAAGCCCGGTTGGCATACTACGAGTTTGAGGGCATGGTTCACGACTGGATGCTCCTCGATTTCAAGGAAGCCAAAATGGCGGCCAAGCAGATCGCCGCAATCGTGGCCGGGATCGATCATCCGACGAGGGGATGAAAAAGGGGCGCCGGCAGGCGTCCCTTTTTTTTTACATCGCTCTCGGCTATTCGGCGTTTTCCACCGCGAACTGCCAGTATTCGGGGCTCAAGCCATCCTCGACCGCATACCCTGGGGGAAGGGGAGCCGCTTCGGAAGCGAAGGCAGGAGCCGTGAAATATTGAATTCCTGCAGGATCGAGGGCTTCGGACGCGCTTTCGCCGGCTGTTCCTGCCGCCGCGGCAGTCCGCTCGCCGAGACCCGAGGATTTGGCGGCATCGGCTGGACCATGAAGTTTTTCCCATTCGGCAACGCGTCTCCCTTTGAGGAACTTTTCGGCCACCGAAGGAAAAAGTTCAAGAAGCAACTCTTCCTTCTCGTCGACGGCGAGGAGGCTTCCTCCTGCCTCGGCTAGGGTCGGGTTGGGCTGCTTTGCGTACTTCGAAGTGTCGTAGGGGATTTCTTCCCTGACGCCGCAAATCTTGAAGCGAAAGTCGGGGTTCACGGGCCAAGGCGTCTTGCCATAGGAGCCCTTAACCAGTTCGGCGAAATTTTTTGAAACGTTGGCGTAGACATCCTCGCCTTTTATTTTTGAGACGACATAGTTGACCGCCTGTACACCGACGATCTGGCTCGTCGGCGTGACAAGGGGCGGAACGCCGGCATCGAGTCGGACGATGGGCACTACCCTCAGCACCTCGGACAGGTGCTGTTCAAGCTTGGCTTCCTTCAGCTGAGCCATCATGTTGGTATACATGCCGCCGGGTATCTGCGCTGTCTGTACGATCGCGTCCGGCTCGGGGTAGTTGAAGGCCGCTTCGATCTGCCTGCAACGCTCGAGCGCTTTGCCGAGCTTTCCGCCCACCGTCAGTT
>JBAQLW010000302.1:0-16942 GCA_049302175.1 Rectinemataceae bacterium | reverse complement strand
GGAGTACATCGTGTATGCCCAGTCGAGGGGCATGATCGTGTTCGTGGACCACCAGATCGGCAAGTACAGCGTAAAGGAAGCGATGGAAAAGATTCTTCCCTTCCTGAAATACCCGAATGTGCATCTCGCCATCGATCCGGAGTGGAGAACCATCACCCCCATGAAGGAGATCGGTTCGATAACCGCCGACGAGCTCAACCAGGCGCAGCGGGTCATGCAGGATTACATGATCGCCAACGCCATTCCCGGAATCAGGATGCTTGTCGTCCACCAGTTCCAGGATAAGATGATCGCCAACCGGGATAGGGTGAAGGCCGATTACGACCGCGTCCTCCTTGTCCACACCGCGGATGGATTTGGCAGCCCTGCGGTCAAGAAGATGTCGTATGCCAACAATACCAAGGCTGAAAACATGCCGGTCAAGGGCTTCAAGCTCTTCTTTAAATCCGAATTTCCCCTCGCGGGCTGGGACAATCCCATCCTCTCGCCCGCCGAAGTGATGGCACTCGACCCCAGGCCAAGCCTGATAATGTATCAATAGGACGGTAAATACCCTGTCGTTTCCTGTCGATAGTCTAGATAGGTGGATGGAGTTCCCCAAGCTTTGTTTTTTCGGGAATTCGTGATACCTATCTAGGTAGCTAATTGTCGTCAAGGGAGATGACCCATGTCCTTTTCAAAGAAAATCAGATCAGCAGTATTCGCCCTCACGCTCGCGTGCAGCCTCGCCGCGTATGGATATGATCCTCCCAAGGGCGCCTTCTCCCTGCCGTCGATATATTCCCCCTGGGGGCTCGCTTCGTCGGCCACCGTCACGGGTTCGGCTGCGCCCTGGGCCTCACTCCTCAACCCCTCGGTGACGGGCGGCTCCCAGCTTACGCAGCTTGAAGGCGCCTATACCGGCATCACGGATTTCGGCAAGGGGCAGGGCTGGGGCTCAGCAGCCGCCCTTTCCTTCTCCCTCCCACTTCCCTACGGCGTATGGGGCGGCAATGCCCGTTTCTTTTCGGTTCCCGCTTCGATGTCGAGCATGCCGCTTGGCAGCTTTGGAAGCCTGAGGGCGAGTTTCGCCAAGGACCTTTTCTCTACGCTCTATGTCGGAAGCGCGCTCGACATCACCCTGGGTGGGAATGGCGGCTTCGGCTGGGGCGTCGGACTCGATCTCGGCGCCACATGGTATGCGGGCAATCTGGGCTTCCTGAAGGATACAAGGTTCGGCCTTTCCATCCTCGATATCGGCAAGGGCTATTCGACTCCCGGGCTCACCGGAGTTTTCGGCGGCGCAGCCTCATCCTACCCATCGGCGTTTACGCTCGGCCTCGGCATGAGAGGCTATCTCCTCCAGTCCTATAACTGGACTATCGACGCCGGCGTCGACCTCTGGAGCCCGTCGTTCCAGGATTTCGGCGTCAATCTCTCCGTAGGCTTTGGCTTCAGGGAATATATCGAGCTTCGCCTGGGCTGGGCTGTAGGATTCCGGGACGCCATCGAGGGCACGGGCAGAAGCTATGTTCCTTCCCTCGGCGTATCGGGCACGATTCCTCTGGACAAAGGGATAAAGCTCGCTAAAAAGCAATACAGGGACGCATCAGCAACCGCCGCGACGGCTATCGCCCCCCTCTACGATTCCCTCTACGCCCTGAGCGCGGGTTTCAACCTCAGTTTCGGCATAAAGGACAAAACGCCCCCAGCTATAGAGGCGACCTTGCCCGTGCCCTTCAGGGGGACGGTCTTCATTTCTCCCGATGGAGATGGCGAGCAGGATACGCTCGAGATTCCCGTGAAGATCACCGACGAACGCTATATCGCCGGCTGGAAGCTGACGGTGGAAGACAAGTCTTCCGGCAAGACGATAAAGACCCTCGGCGATTCGGACAACAGGCCTGAATCGCTGACGAGCCTTTCCGCTATCGGGCAAGTTGTTTTCTACAAGAAAAAAAGCGTCGAAATTCCAGCTTCCATCATCTGGGACGGGAAGGATGACAGGGGAAGGATAATTCCGGACGAAGCGTATACCGTTAGTCTCCGGGCATGGGATGACAATGGCAATGAGAATATCGACTACCTGAGCTGCATGACTGTTGTCGTAGACGCGAAGAAACCCCAGGCCAGCGTAAGGCCTCTCGATCCCTCTATGATATTCAGCCCCGACGGCGATGGAAGCAAGGATGCGATCGCGTTCAGGAATGCCGGTTCCTCGGAGAACAACTGGAAAATCGATATAATTGACGCCGCGGGTACGGTGGTCCGCACCGTAGAGTACAAGGAAAAGCAGGCACCTGGCGATTTTTCCTGGGATGGCACCGCCAATGACGGTTCGAGGGTGCCTGACGGATCCTACAGCCTGAAGCTTTCGGCCAAGGATGAAGCGGGGAACAAGGTAGCGAGCGAGGCGCGCAATATAGTGATCGATACGAGCAGGCCAGCCGTATCGGTGGCTATGGATGGATCAGTGATGAGTCCGAATGGCGACGGCATCCACGATTCCCTGAATATTATCCCATCGGTTGAGTCGACCAAGGGGCTCACGAGCTGGGAGGTTTTCGTCCTCGATCCTGAGCGCGCAAAGGTGTGGTCAGTATCAGGCGGATCCAATTCCGCCCCTGAAGCTGCCTATCGCTTCACCGGCCTTTCGTCCGATGGAAAGACCCTTATAGACGGTCAGTACGAAGCCGGCATAAGCCTGATGTACGAGAATGGCTATCCTCCCAACATGCTCTCCCCTCCCTTCTATATGGATAGGACTCCTCCTTCGGCGGCGATCGCGCTCGACGACGAAAATGTCGTGTTCAGCCCCGACAGCGACGGGAGCAGGGACAGCTTCGCCTTTTCCATCACCTCATCCGAAGAAGACACCTGGAATCTCATCATCCGCGATGCCCAGAAAAACGAGAGGGTGGTGAAGCGCTACAACCAGAGACTGCCTGATACTTTCGAGTGGAACGGCCGCGATGATCAGGGCAGGGTAGCGCCCGATGGCGACTATGAGATGTATGTATTCGCCGTGGACAGGGCAGGCAACAGCTTCGCCACGACTTCGGCCACGCTGCGCGTGGATACGCGAAAGCCAACTGTAGCGCTCAACCTGAGCCGCGATGCCTTCAGCCCCAACAATGACGACATCGCCGAAAGCGTGACGATAGCTCCAGTCGTCGAGACGAAGGAAGGCATGGTCTCCTGGAAATTCACGATTTCGGGCGAGGGTGGAAACAAGAGCCGCGGTGTAGCCTACGAAGGCGCCGACGCTGAAGCCCTCTCCGAACGTTATGTTTTCTCGGGAAAGGACGGCAACAATCTCGACCTTCCTGAAGGGCGGTACAGGGCAAGCCTCGAGCTGGCCTATATCAACGGATACAAGGTAAAGGCAGAGAGCGGCGATATACTTCTCGACAGAATCTATCCCTCGGCGAGCATCAAGCTGGATAAAATTGCCTTCAATCCCGCCGGCGATCCCGGACAGTCGAACATCGCGATCACCCAATCGGGTACGAATGAAGAACTCTGGTCGGCGCGGATCCTGGACGCGAAGGGCAATCCCGTGAGGGAATGGAGTTTCCCCGGCGATCTCGCCCCTCTGAGCTGGGATGGGAAAAGCGATGTTGGGCTGACCGTTCCCGACGGCGGCTACAGATATGTGGTGCAGGCCACGGATAAGGCGGGGAACGCATTCATCTCGAAAGAGATTCCTTTCGAGGTGGATACGCTGAAAAAGGAAATCCGCCTCAGCTCAGACACCCTCGCCTTCAGCCCCAACAATGACAGGGTCAAGGACAGCTTGACCCTCAGTGCGGAAGCGACTTCGTCGACAAAATTGACCGGATGGACGCTCTGGATAGGGCAGGCCGACAATGCCGGGTCAGGGACGCAGGCAGGCGGCAAGGGGCTGAAATCGTGGCAAGGGTCCAACGTTCTGCCTGCGAGCTTTATCTGGGACGGCCAGACCGATTCGAGCATTCCCGCGCCCGACGGAGCCTACACGGCCTACCTGAGCGTCTCCTATCCCAATGGCGACAAGGCGGAGTCGCGAATCGGGCCACTCGTGATCGACAGGATAGCGCCCAAGGCGACGGTCACGGCATCGGCAGCCCTATTCTCCCCCAACGGCGACGGCGTTCTCGACTCGATAACCCTCGTACAGCAGGGGACCAGGGACGATGTCTACCATGGAACCTTGACAAGCGAATCGGGCGAGACTATCAACCGCTGGACATGGGACAGCTCGCCCGAATCCTTCGAGTGGGGCGGGAAGGATGGGACGGGCAGCATCGTTCCCGATGGCAACTATTATTATGAGCTGGTTTCCTCCGACGCAGCGGGCAACAGCTATGCTTCGCAAAAGCTGAAGATCAGCGTGGAGACGGAAAAAAAGGCGGTACGGATCGATCTCGACAAGCGGGCGTTCAGCCCCAACGGGGATGGAGCCCGCGACGATCTGGGCATCGGCATCATCGTTCAGGCGCCCGAGCGCGTGAAGAATTACGAATTGCACATAGTCGCTCTCGAAGGGCCAATGGCCATGAATTCGGTCAGGACGTGGAAGGGCGACGGCGCCGCTCCCCAGAAAGTGACATGGAAGGGCGAAACCGATTCGGGCATGCAGACTCCCGACGGGCGCTACGCGGTGAGCATGACGGTTGACTATTTCAATGGCGACAGGATTGAAGCGGCGACGCCCACGATCCTTCTCGACAGGATACCACCGCGCATCGAAACAAGCGCTTCGCTCGACATCATCTCTCCCAACGGAGACGGAAGGTCAGATTCAGTCGAGATCAGGCAGAGTTCTCTGGCCGGCGATGACTGGTCGGGGAGCATAAAGGCGGCTGACGGGAGAATAGTCAAGACCTTCGCGTGGCAAGGTGAGGCACGAAGTTTCATCTGGGACGGGCGCGACGATACGGGTTCCATCGTCCGCGACGGCAGGTATCGCTACAGCGCGGAGGCCGTGGATGGTGCTGGCAACAGCACGCTGAGCAAAGAAATAGGCATAGTGGTGGAAACCGAGAAGAAAACCGTCCGCCTCGATGCCGATACGCTCGCCTTCAGTCCGAACGGCGATGGCAAGAAAGACAGCATTCTTTTCGGGCTTCGCGCCCAGTATCCCGAGAGGATAAAGAGCTTCGAGCTGCTCATAGTTCAGGAAGGCTCCGGCTCATCCAATCTCCCGGTAAGGAGCTGGAAGGGTTCCTCGGACATAAGGAGCCAGTATCTCTGGGATGGCGTCACGGATTCGGGAATTCCAGCTCCTGACGGTATCTACAGGGCTCGTCTCTCCCTGTTCTATATGAATGATGATGCCCATACGAGCGAAGTCGGTCCGTTCATACTCGACAGAATCGCGCCTCATGGAACGGTGCGTCTGTCCGCGGGAATCTTTTCCCCAAACGCCGACGGGCGCTCCGACACGATCGATATATTGCAGGAATCGCTGCCTGGCGATGACTGGCAGGGGCAGATAGTCTCAAGCTCTGACAAGATCGTGCGGCATTGGTCCTGGGAAAAACAACTGAGTACCGTGTCATGGGATGGAAAGAATCAAACAGGAACCCTCGTCCCCGACGGCCAGTACTATTATGAGCTGCGTTCGATAGACCAGGCCGAGAACAGCTTCGTCTCCCAGCGCTATCCCATCGAGGTCGATGCGGCCAAGAAAACCCTTCGCTTCGAGGTCGACCAGAAAGCCTTCAGCCCAAACGGCGACGGCGTGAAAGATGCGCTCTACATCAATCTTCAAGCCCCGAAGACTCAGTCGATACGGGACTTCGAGATCGCGGTCCATGCACTCGACGGCGCGGGCAATCGTTTGGCCAGCCCGGTAAGGGCTTGGAGAGGGTCGACGGATCTGAAGGACCAATATGCCTGGGATGGCAAAACCGATTCAAGCATCCAGGCTCCCGACGGCAACTACCAGGTAACGCTCAGGCTTTTATACAACAATGACGACGCGTTCTCGCTCGCAAGCCCCGTCGTGATCCTGGATACGGTAGGTCCCAAGATTTCCGCCTCGGCCGCTCCTCTGCTGTTCTCGCCCAATGGCGACGGGAACAAGGATACGGTGACGATTACCCAGAATTCATCGCTGGGCGACGACTGGACTGGTCGCCTCAAGAACGCCTCCGGCGTCGTGCAGCGGTCGTGGTCATGGAAGACGGAGGCCAGGAGCTTCGTGTGGGACGGAAAGGATTCCGCTGGAGCCATCGTGCGAGACGGCGTTTACAGCTATGAGGTTGGAGCCACCGACCTGGCTGGAAACTCCGCCTCGGCAAGCGTCGGCGGCATTATGGTCGACGGAACAAAGCCCAAGGTATATGTGACGGCCTCCGATACAGGTATGTCGCCCAATGGCGATGGCATACGCGATGAAGTTTCCTTCACGATAGTGGTCGAGAAGAGGGAAGGCATCGAGTCCTGGAGATTCTCCCTTGTGGACAAGCAGGGCACCGAAAAGAGCTTCTTCGGAGGATCGGGTTCGGAGGTCCCGGCCCGTCTCGTGTGGGACGGCCGTGATCTGCAGGGCTCCGTGGTCCAGGGTGTATACATCGGCAAGCTTGTGGTCAGCTACGCGAAGGGCGATATAGCCCAGGCCTCGAGCCCCGGCGTTCTCGTCGATGTGGAACCTCCCTCGGTGAGCATCAGCGTCGATCCGGAATACTTCAGCCCCGATGACGATGGTACTGACGACAGACTGACCTTCGGCGTTGATGTGGACGCGGCAGCCGGAATCGTGGACTGGAAGCTGGAAGTGTTTGAAACGGCGATTGTTGAATCGAGCAACCCCAACGCCGTAAGCTCGGAGCGGCTCTTCGCCGAATGGAATGGGAAGGGCAGGCCGCCCGCGAAGATCAGTTGGGAAGGAAAATCATCGCGCGGCGAACTCGTCGAGTCAGCCACCGATTATCCATTCAGATTTGTAGCCCGTGACGCATTGGGCAACAGCACGACGGTATCGGGCTTCATCGCCGTTGATGTCCTCGTGATCCGCGACGGCGACAGGCTCAAGATAAAAGTTCCCTCCATCGTCTTCAGGGCTAACTATCCCGATTTCGTCGGACTCTCTCCCGACATAGTGGCGCGCAACGAAAAGGTGGTGGCCAGAATCGCGCAGATTCTCAACAAGTTCCCTGATTACCGGATTCGCATCGAAGGCCATGCCAACAATGTAGGGAAGATGCTGGGGTATTCGCAGACGAGAATTGAGAGCGAGGAGATAAAGGAACTGATTCCACTCTCGACGGGCAGGGCCGAACTCGTGCGTACGATGCTCATCCAGAACAGTGTCGACGCGCGAAGGTTGAGCGTCGAAGGCCTGGGGTCGAGCGAACCCGTCGTGAGTTTCCTCGATGTCGAGAACAGGTGGAAGAACAGGCGCGTGGAGTTTGTCCTCATCAAGAATCGGTGAGTCTCGCGATGGGACTTTGAAAAGTCAGGGGAACAGCCTTTTCTGGCTGTTCCCCTTTTTCTCGTTTTTTGACATGTTACATCTCGAAATGCGGCTGCAGGATGTCCTCGGGTTTTTCGGCATAGATGAGACGGTTCGCGAGGTCTTTTTCCTTGAAAAGATGGGCGATTTCTCCCAGGAAAGCGAGGTGCTCCTCTGGGCTCTCCTGTTCGGGTACGAATATCAGTATGATTACTTTCACAGGTTTCTCGAGAAGGGATATCCGAAAGCCCTGACGGTGCGAACCGAAGCATACGATGGGGGATTCAATGCCATCAACCCTGTCGTGGATGAGGACAACGCCCGGCTGAATTTCTATGGGCTGACGTTGGACGATTTCAGTGAATTTCGCGCCGAACCTCCCCGACAGTTTCCTGTCAAAAGGGAAGGCCGAAGAAACGAGTTCGAATATTCCATCAGCTATCGCCCCGTGCTTCATGTTCACCCGGACATTCCCTCGCAGTAACGCATTTCCGAGAATATCCGAAAAGGAATTGGGCGCGGCGGGCAAGGTTATGGCGATTTCAGTCTCGCGCTTTTCGCGTGGCTCGGTAGAATTGGCCATATATATCATGAGAAGATTGGAATCCGGGAACTCTTCACCGATGCGATGGGGGAGACGTTCGATAGCCGGGTGCCATGAGGGCTCCGACGGCCGCGCGCTGAAGATGGCAAACAGCTTTGACCCCGATGGAAGCTGCCTGATAGCCTTGGAGGTGTCCTTCCATGTTTCCAGTTCAATGGTCTGGATTTGGGCCGTATAACCTCCAGCCTTGAGAGCCTGCGCCAACCTTTTGCCCTGTCCGGCAAGGGTCAGGATGTGAAGCTTGGCCTGGCTTTTTCCCGATATGGCGTTGAGCGCCATCACGGCGCGGGGGAAACCTTCATGACGGTCACAGAAGGAAGGCAGGAAGGCGACGATGTGCGACGCAGCGAATGGTACCACCGTCCGTGCGACGAGAACCATGTGGTTTCCGCCGTTGACGATCTGGTCGATGATGGAGCCGAAAAAGGCGTTTGCCAGCCTGGGAGGCCGGTTCCACCCGATGATGATAGTATCGACCCCATGTTCCGCCGCGCTGTCGAGGATGCCCTGCGCCACGTTGATTTCGACGCGCGAAATGGGAATGACGGATATCTGTGAAGATGCGCCCTGGATGATGGCGGCGGCGAGCATCGATTCGGCATGCTGCCGGGATTCATCGCCGGCCTCCGTTTCGGAGATTATAGCCAGGGGAAACAAAGGTGACGCCGATTCCCTGCGGTGAAGCGCTATTCCAAGTTCCATGAGGTTGTGCGCGCTTCCGGGCTTGGACAGGGCTACCATGATGCGTTCTCCGACGTTTGGCGGGCGTCGGTGTTCCTGCGTTTTCTCAAGCAGTATGGAAGATCCGGAATTACGCGCGGCCACCGATGACGCCATGCTGGATAGAATGACGAGTATGATCGCCCCATTGACGAGGGGCTGATCGAAAAAGCCAGTGCTTCCGGCTACCGATGCGATGGCCAGCGAGAAGGCAGCGAAGGTGGAAGAAAAACCGAATAGAAGACCCCTGTCTGCCCTGGAATAGCCCAGAAACTTGCCTGCGATAAAGGCAGCGAGAAGTTTCGAGCCCAATCCGCATAGGGCTGAGCCCGCCACCAGGGCGACAGCCATGGGGATTGATGGAATCAGCGAGAAATCGGCAGAAGCGCCGATGAACACGAGCAGGAAGGGGAGGAAGAGCGAGTCGCCGAGAAGATCGATGCGGGAAGCGATGGATTTTGAGGATGAGAACGCGGGCGCGACAAGGAAGCCCGCAAAGAATGCGCCGATATATCCAGGCACTCCAGCATAGGGGCCGAGGGTCGCGCTGGCGAAGATGAGAAAGAGGATGAAGACCGCGTCGATGCTCCCCTGAGCCCTCGTCTTCCTGATGACGATCGAAGCGAGGCGGGGCAGGATGAGATAGAGCCCCACGAAGTAGGCCGCGACAAGGCCGGCCGTTTTCATGGCGGGCAGGATTCCGCCTTCGGGGAATGCGATGCCGGCGAAAAAAACGACAAAGGCTACAAGGATCCTCGAAACACTCGCCCCACCGTGCGCCACTTCGGCCGATTCCCTGCTGAGGAGGTCGCTTCGCAGTATGGGTTGAATGACAAGGGAACCCGATGACGCGAAAAAGGCTCCGAGAAGGATGGCGGAGACGATTTTCTGGTCAAAAAGCGCAAGGCCGAAAGCTATTCCCGAGAAAAAGGGAATGAAGAAGGTGAGAAGACCGAAGACAAGAACAGGCTTCGTGCGCTTTCTCAGGAGGCCGACGTTCACTTCCGTGCCGGCTGAGAAGAAAACGTATATCAGGCCGAGAGACCCGACAAACTGGATCAGGGTATTGGGTTCGAGGATTCCCAGGACATGAGGACCCAGAAGAATCCCGATCAAAGTCATGGAGGCGACGACCGGTACGCCCAAAAAATCCGAAAGATATGGAGCGACGACGGCTATGGCCATTATCAAGGCGAATATGCCCGAGGGCTCGTTCATGGAATTCATATAGTTTCAGTGTAAATGGCTCCGCTCGGGAACGCAAGAAGATTCAGCGTGGTAAGCCGTGGTAAGCCGCGACCGTGGCAAGCCGCGACTTCAGAATTCGCCAATAAAAAGGATTTCGGGTTCGAGTCTAAAGCCGTAGGCAGAATAGGCCATGTTTTTGGCCTTTTGGATCAGGGCATACATGTCGGCGGCCGTCGCTTTGCCTGTATTGACAAATATGTTGGCGTGCCATGCCGAGACGGCCGCATCCCCGATCCTCGTCCCCTTGATGTCAAGACTGTCGAGAATAGCGCCCGTCGGCTTGCCGAAGCTCCTGTCATTCTTGAAGACCGAACCCGCTGAGGGCAGCCGGTAATGGCCTTTCGCCGCCCTGTCGAGTTTGCGCGAGCGCATAGTCCGGGCGATATTCTCGGCAATCCCCGGCCTGAGCTTGAACTTGGCTCCGGCGATTATCCAGCCTTCCCACCTGCCTCCCGGCTGAAAAGGCGATTTTTTATATTCCCATTGGCTAGGTTCGGGATGAATGGTTGTCAACTCGCCTGTGGGGGCGACCAGAGTGACGGCATCGATTGAGTCCGAAAAATCATGTTCGTAACAGCGTGCGTTCATATAGGTAGCACCGCCCAGGCTGCCTGGCATCCCATAGAAGTTTTCGATGCCTTCGAATTCCAGGGATAGGGCTTCTTCGCAGAGCCTGTCCACGGTGATACCGGCCCCTGCCGTGATCGCGCTTTCCGAGCGCTGTGCCCACGCCAATCCGGCCATATCGAGAACGGCTCCTCTGATGCCTCCGTCGCCGACCAGGATGTTGGCCCCTCCGCCAAGTATAAAATGGGGGATGCCCTCGGCCGTTAGAAAAGCGATAACCCGTCCCAGCTCGGCCGTCGAGCCCGGTCTGATGAAGAAATCGGCCGGCCCCCCGATCCGGAAGGTCGTATGCAGGGACATCGGTTCGTTCAACAGCAATCGGCCCGGTTCTATATTGATTTTTTTAGCGATTTGCCATAGGTTTTTCATGGTCTGTAGCCATAGTGCTCATTGAGCGGCCGAATTGCAAGCCCGCCGCTGGAGGTTTTCCGATGCCCGCGATCAAGCTTTTCAATACGATGGGTCGTACATTGCAGGAATTCAAGCCCCTCCAGTCCGGAAAGGTAGGCTTTTACGGCTGCGGACCCACCGTCTACAATTACGCGCATATAGGAAATCTTCGTACCTACATCTTCGAGGATATCCTCGTGAAAACCCTGCGCCGCTTCGGTTACGAAGTGACCCATGTGATGAACGTCACCGATGTCGGCCACCTTTCGGGCGATGACGACTCGGGCGAAGACAAGATGGTGAGAACGGCGAAAGAACGAGGGGAATCAGTCCTGCAGATCGCCAAGTATTACACCGAAGCCTTTTTCGCCGATACGGACCGCCTCGGCATCGAGCGCCCCACGGTGGTCTGCAAGGCTACCGAGCATGTAGGGGAAATGATCGATCTCATAAGGCGAATCGAAGCCAGGGGTTTCACCTATATGGCCGGAGGCAATCTCTATTTCGATGTGACGAAATTCCCAAGCTATGGCCAACTGGCCAACCTCCGCATGGGGGATTTGAAAGCTGGCGCGCGCATCGAGGTGGACGAGAACAAGAAAAATCCCTATGACTTCGTGCTCTGGTTCACGAAATCAAAATTCGAGAATCAAGCCTTGATCTGGGACAGCCCCTGGGGAAAAGGCTACCCCGGATGGCACATCGAGTGCTCGGCCATGAGCATGAAATATCTGGGCGAAACCTTCGACATTCACGCGGGCGGCATTGACCATGTGCCCGTACATCATACGAACGAGATAGCCCAGTCCGAATCGGCGACGGGGAAAACCTGGGTGAATTACTGGCTTCACGCCGAATTCCTCATCATGGACAAGGGCAAGATGTCCAAGTCCAAGGGTGGGTTCGTCACGCTTCAAAGCCTCATAGACGCCGGCATCGACCCGCTCGACTACCGTTGCTTCTGCCTGGGCGGTCATTACCGTAGCCAGCTGAGCTTTTCCTGGGAAGGGATGGAGCAGGCCAAGGCTTCGAGGAAAGCTCTTGTCGAGAAGATCCTCGAACTGAAGGATAAGGCTGCGGGACTGAAGCTTCCTTTCAGAACGGAGCTTTCGGCGCCGGCTGCCGAGAGGCTTTCCCGTTTCGATGAAGCGCTGGCCGATGACCTGGCAGCGCCGCGGGCGCTTGCCGAGCTGTGGCAACTGGTGCGCGATGCGGGCATCCCCGCAGAACAGGCCCTCGCCGCCGCCCTGGATATGGACAGCGTGCTTGGGCTGGGACTGGACGCGGCACGCAGGGCGGAAGCTTCCGTTGACGCGGGGACAAAGGCCATCGTGGAAGGCCTGATCGCCGAACGGGCTCAAGCCAAGAAGGCCAAGGACTGGGCTTTGGCAGATACCATCAGGACTAGGCTGAAGGCGATGGGCTTCATACTCGAGGACAGTGCGGCAGGCACGACATGGAAAAAGCTCTAGTGGCATTATCGTAACAATAAGGAAAATTCATTGTTATCATCTGAGGAGCAGAAGGACGATCTCGATTTCCGTTCGATATATGAATCGAACGCCGACCTGCTGCTCAGGATCGCGTTCAGGATTACCAATTCCACGGAGTCGGCCGAGGATGTGGTGCACGATGCCTTTGGCAAGCTTGTGGAAAAGAACATGGTTTTTCCCACGCGCAACGATGCCAAGTACTGGCTTATCAGGGTTGTCAAGAACGCGGCGATAAACCATGCCAAGCGGAAGGGCAGGGAAACCAAAGCCTATGAAAAATGGTGGCGCAGCGAGGCTTCGCCGGTAGAGGATGTGGAAGCGGGCTCGTTTTCGATCAAGGAGACTGGGTCTGACGCGGGCATCCAGCCATCTGTTGAAGAAGAAGTCCTGCTGAAGGAATCGGCCGAGGAGATAAAAAAGCTTCTCGACGAACTCCCCGAAAAGCTGAGGATGGTGCTCATCCTCAAGGAGTACGGCGGAATGAACTATAAGGAGATCGGAAAAATACTGGGTATCAGCGAAGGCAACGTGAAAGTCAGGGCTTTCCGCGCCAGGGAAGCCCTCTTTGAACGGATGAGCCGGGAGGGTGGTCATGTGTCCAGATGAATCGCTTCTGTCAGCCTTTGTGGATGATGAAGTTCCTTCTCCGTGGAAAGAAAGGTTGGAGAGCCACGTAGCAGGCTGCGAACATTGCTCAGCGAAGACAGAAGCCCTGCGTTCCCTGAAGCGAACCCTCCTCTCATGCGATGATGAGGCGGCACTGCGTGCCTTGTCGGAGGCGAAGCTCCGCATCGCGTCCTCCATCGATTTCGGAATGCCAAGGAGGATTCCCGAACAGGGTTTCTCCAGTCAACTGGGCAGGCTATGGGCTCGGCGCGTACCCATGCCGATGCCAATGCTCGCCGCCGCCGCCGCCGTCCTTGTCTTTCTCGTTGGCATGAGCTTCAGCATTTTCTCGTCCCTTTCGCGCTCCTCGGGCGCGATGGCTTCGACTTCGCGGCTGGTCTCTCCACAGCCGGCATCCTTTGAGATGCTGACGCAGTCCCTCAGGCAGTATTCCGCACAGCCCATAATGATAGAAATGCCCCAGGAATCCCTGTTCAACCAGCTGGGGAACCCTGTCATCGTCTATTCACAGGAGGCCGGCGTGCAGGAAGTGACAACGACATCCTACGGGACGGTTCCACGGTGAGCAGCCGCATTCTGACTGAAAAGGGAAGTGAAATGAGGATCGTGCGTTCCGCGGTTTTTCTGCTCTTCCTTTATTCCGCCTTCCTCATAGGCGCCCAGACTCCATCAAACCCCGCAAACGCGACGGCTGATCCTGCCCACTCCCCTGTGCTTTACTTCCGAATTCGTTCGGCTTTCTCCCTGACGCCGGAAATGGTACGAGGGCTGCAGGCGAAGAGCGCCGAAGTGAACTGGGGCGAGCCTCTCGCGAAGTCTCTCCCCTTCGCGGTGCCTCTCGACGTGCGTCTTGTGGGCAAAAATGTGGTAGCTCTCATCCAGATTGTCCCCATCGCCCTTCGCGCCGAGATCGTCGACCTCATCGTACAGGGACAGGTGTGGGTGAAAATGCCTGACGACTCCCTTTCCTACAAGACAACCCTTCAGTCCCTCAGCTTGAAGCTCGGGTCGCGACTCTTCTTTTACCCACTGGGCGTCGATGACAAGACCGGCACACCGATAGCCGTGGAGATCAGGGTCGACAGGGAACCCAAACCCTGACATCCTAAAGCATCCTGAAGGGAAGGTAAGTAGGTTGAAAATAGCCGCTATTCGACGCATCGCCGCCGTCATCATCTTCCTTGTCGTCGCTGGAGCCCTTACCTTCGTGACGATGGAGGCACCGAGCATCCTCTCTGTCGATCCGAAGTCCTTTGCTCAAGGAGAACCTGTTCTCATCAGGGGAACGAACTTCGGAGAAGAGAGGAAAAAAGGCAAGGTACTGCTCGACGCCATGCCTCTTACCCAGTCATCGTATGTATCCTGGACCGACACGGAGATTCGAGTGATCCTCCCCCCCTCGGTCGATTCCGGACTGCTTCAAGTTCTGACACCTTTCGGGTCGAGCAATCCCGGTATTGTTATAAACCAGGCAAAGCTTCCCCAAAAACCCTTGAACACCGTACAAGCCGCCGCCGGTCCTTCAATTCTGGCGATAAAACCTGCGGAAGCAGTCGTCGGCTCCCTGGTGGAGATTGAGGGTATAAACTTCGGTTCTAATGTTCAATTCAGCGATGTGGGATTCTCGCGCAATGCCGGCTACATAGAGCCCGAAGAACCCAGCCTCATGTACGAGAGCTGGGATGACAAGAAGATCAGTGTACGCGTCCCTGAGGGAGCAGGATCAGGGGCTGTCGTTGTAAAGACGCCACAGGGCGAGTCGGCGCCCTTCTCCTTCGATATCCGGCAGGGATCGGGCACAAAGTACCTCTTCGATCCCGTGGTCTATTCCCTGCAGTTCAAGGTGAGGATAAGGAAGAAGGACCCCAGGAAGCAGGGTACCATAGCGCTCTATCTGCCTATTCCCGTGAAATCCTTGTCGCAGAGTCTCGACTCGATTCAGGAGGAAAGCCCAACAGCCTATATCGCCGAATACGGCAAGGTGACGGCATTCAAGCTCTCGGATTTTCAGGGCAGCGAGATGGTCGTGAGCAGGACGGTCCTTGTGACGGTGAACAGGATCGAGACCGAGATGGGCAGTTACAGCGATGGCTTCGCGAAGGGCTTGGTACCGCCATTTCTCCAACCCTACCTGATGGATGATGCCCTTGTCCCGGCAAGAGCAGCGGAGATAACGGCAATGACACCGAAACTGATCGGCAAGGAAAAAAATCTGCAGAAGAAAGCCTTGCTCATACGGAACTGGATTGGAAAGAACATTGAGTGGAAGCCCAACCCCTCGGCTAGGGAAACGCCGCTTTCGGCGCTGAAGGCTGGCAAGGCAGGTTCTCGCTCCTGTGCACTCCTGGCATGCGCCCTCTTCAGGGCCGCAGGAATTCCCGCAGTTCCCGTCTCGGGGCTCCTTGTGCGCAAGGACGGCGTCAGCATACCGCATTTCTGGCTCGAGTATTATCTGCCATCGGTAGGCTGGGTACCTTACGATCCCGTGCTTGCCCTCGGCGCAAAGCCCTCGGATTTCGATGCAGCCCTCGATCTCCCCGAGCATTATTTCGGATCTCTCGACAACAGGCATATTGCCCTTTCGAGAGGCATCACGATGGTTGCGCCCCTTCTTGGCGGCTCAGCTGCGCAGTCCGCCAAGGCTCCATGGTCATTCCAAAACCTCTTCGAGGAATCCTTGGGGGCAAGCTACACCAGCACCTGGCAGGACATCGAAATCATCGGTACTTACTGAATTCAATCTGTTGGCGGTGGCCGAAAGGCCCATGACATTGTATATTTGCTTTTAATTCAGATCTTCAATTCAGTAGGCTGTGCGCATGCGAGGAGACCTTATGGCAACAATTGAATCCTTTGACCCGGAACTGTGGTCAGCGATGAAAAGCGAGATGTCGCGACAGCGCGACAAGCTCGAATTGATAGCCAGCGAGAATTATACATCCCAGGCTGTCCTCGAGGCGGTAGGCTCGGTTCTCACCAACAAATACGCTGAAGGATATCCCGGAAAGCGCTACTACGGCGGCTGCGAATTCGTCGACTTGGCCGAGAACCTTGCCAGGGACAGGGCTAAAGCCCTTTTCGGCTCCGACCACGCCAACGTCCAGCCCCATTCGGGCAGTCAGGCCAATATGGGTGTCCTCTTCGCGGCACTCAACCCGGGCGACACGATACTGGGCATGGATCTTGCCCATGGCGGACACCTCACCCACGGTGCCCCTGTTTCATTCTCGGGTAAGATGTACAACATCGTCCGCTATGGAGTGAAGCGCGATACGGAGACGATCGACTACGAGCAGATGGCGCAGCTGGCAAGGGAGCACAAGCCCAGGATGATCATCGCGGGCGCCTCGGCCTATTCCCGCATTATCGATTTCGATGCCTTTCGGCGTGCAGCCGACGAGGTCGGCGCATATCTGATGGTGGATATGGCCCATATAGCAGGGCTCGTCGCCACGGGCAGGCATCCCAGTCCGATAGCAGTCGCCGACTTCACGACGACGACGTCGCACAAGACCCTCCGCGGACCGCGTGGCGGTATGATTTTCGTAGGCCGTGACAGGGACAACGACCGTGGGATCAAGACGCTGAAGGGCGAACTCAAGAAATGGTCGGAGCTGATCGATTCGAGCGTCATGCCTGGCATCCAGGGCGGACCACTCATGCATGTGATTGCGGGAAAGGCTGTCGCGATGAAGGAAGCCCTGGAGCCTGGATTCGCCGAATATATCGACAGAGTGATCCTCAACGCGGCCACCCTGTCGAAAGCCCTCTCCTCGGGAGGGGCGCGGATTGTGTCAGGCGGCACCGACAACC
>JBAQLW010000301.1:0-3816 GCA_049302175.1 Rectinemataceae bacterium | reverse complement strand
GAATACTGTAAGCAAGGCTATTCTCCGCATTACCCAACACCTCCTTTTCATCAATCAAAATCCCAAAATTTCGGACTGTGTTTTTTCCCCCAACGAGCAGATGTGGCATTTTTATAATGATAACCTCTCGAACCTACCCATGCTTCTGTCGTCGGAGTTGCACTATTATATCCCTGATGAAATAAATCTGCCGAGCCATCATTATTTCGGCGTACCAGTGCCACATGGTTATTATCGATGAATTCGATGCTCCATCCAAGCGGCGCCTCGTCTAAAAGCTTTCCACCCAGCTTTTTCATATGGCCGGCCACGCTTGTCGTCGTGGCAGGATCCCACTGGATGGAGATATCGTTCCCTGCATCTTTCAGCACCTTCTCCGCCCAGATATCGCAATCATTCTTGGCATCTTTGTAGTCCTGCCCTTTATTATTCATGCAAGAATTAAAATACTTATCATAATTCGGATCATGGCAAGCTCGTGGCAGACCGCCTTCGATTTCCTCCATAGCGGTATCATCCAGCAGAAAGCCCTCGAGTTCAATAGCGGATGCGATAAGCTCAGGCGACTCTGTGGCAAAGGCAGTTTGGGTAGCGGTACCGAACGCCACGAAAACAAGTAAGACTGCCCAGCATCGTAGATTTTTCATCTCCACCTCCAAGAAAGAAAGCTAGGGAATTGAAGCGACGCTTCAATTCCCACACGCGCTCGAGACGAGACGCTGCTTCAAATTGGGATGGAATTTTCAGACAATTCATCGTTTTTCAATAATTCTTATGGAGTATCAACCTGTCGATCGTAAATTGAGTCGCCTTACTGAAGCTGCCTTTTATGCTTTCTACATGCTTATAGATTTCTTCATGATTTGCGCAATTATTTTCCAATGACCAAATGGCGGCACCTTTAACCTTCATCATCTCTAAAGTGCTCTTTTTTGATTTCACTATATTGCTGATTTCAATAATTCTCGGCTTATAGTATTCATCTGCCAATAGATGGAATGACACTCCATCAATATTATATTCTGTCAAAACACTTGTATTGTCATCGCTGACTCCAGAATACACTTCTTTCAATAACTCGATCAGGCGTTTCGCTTGATCTGAGCCACTATTGCTGCGCAAGAAAAGATTGATCTCATTCCTGAATAGATCATCCAAGTCCAGAACATTGACGATCGCCGTAATCGCGGAAAAATCCTTATATTCAAAATATTGATTCCATAATTTGTCCAAATCTTTTGCAGTTTTGATATTATTTTGAGAAACTACGATATAGGCACACATTATCAACAATATAGAAACTATAGGTTTCCTCATTTTTTTCTCCTCCAGAAGCGTAAATTTTCCAGCTCCACCCCGAAGAAATAAAGTCAGAAAATTGAAGCAACACTCCACCTTCTATACGTGCATGGGATGAGGCTTTGCTTCAAAGGGAGGTGCTTACTGTTGCTAAAACTTGCGATTCTTCTCCTTATCATATCCGAAACCACCGACAGGGAGTCGCTGCGTTTTGCATACTGCGCCGAACAGGGCTATGACACTTCCTGCGGCCTGACGACCCTGGCCTTCTTCATGGACAGATTTTGGAGCGTAAAAGCGGAGGAGACAACCCTGGCCGAGGAGTTTTTCGCGGACAAGCTTGCCGCCGGCGATCTGACGGTGAACTTCGCCGACATGGCGAGAATCCTGGAGGCAAGAGGCTTCGCGTGGAAGGCGTTCAGGATGAATTTTGGGCAATTCGAAGCCGCATCGGCCCGGTATGCTCCTCTCATCGTCCATTACGACAAACCGGAGGGTCACTTCGCCCTCGCGCTCGCGACAGAGGATGAAGTGGTCATCGTCGCCGACCCCGCCGAGGGTTCGGTCGCCTTGGGGCGCCGTCATTTTGAATCGAAATGGTCGGGAGCCGTGCTCGCCTCTATCCTTTCCACGGGCGCCTTGGACAAAAACTACCTTGAGGAAGCGGTGGGCTCCGTGCGTGATCGGACAATACTGCTCGACAGGGTGACGCCCCATTGTTTTGGCTTTTCTCCATGGTAGCGCAATGAGGAATATCGTCGTCTGCTTTGCGATTCTCTGCCTTTTGGGCTCGCGGGGGAGCGCCCAGACGACAGAGCATCAGAGGACGGGCGTCCAAGGCGACGAATATTGGCAGTTCATGGCGGGGATATCGGTCGATCTGATCGATGCCGGTGGAATAGAAAGCGGCGAAGAAGGAGCCCTTGAAATCGATCCTTCACTCAACTTTGAAGTGCTCTTCAAGCAACGCCTGGCATTATCGGTTGAGCTGCCGATGGTTGCGCGGCTGGATTTGGGCAGCCGCGCTTCGCTCCCATCTCCCGTTTCCACTGTCGCCCTTGGCGATCCTTCCTTGGCACTCTCCTGCACCTTCCGCGCGAGCGACTGGCGCCTGGGCGCCGATCTTTCCTATACCCACCCTATGGGTATTTGGAACGACTATGAAGCGAGGGAAAGGAATCTCGCCTCGGGGTCGGGCTACAGGAAGCTCGGCGCCACGCTTTCGGCTGTCCGTTATATGGATCCTTTGGTCGCCGGTCTTGCGGTAAACGCGGAAAGTTCATTCGACAGAAAGGAATTCTACGGATCGGGTTCGAGACCCTGTGTGCTGACAGCGAGCATTTTCGCCACGGAAGCGCTCAACGCTGTCGTGGCGATTTCGGGTGGCCTTTCCCAGCGCTTAGCCTGGCCGCGCCGACTGAACGGCCTGGCTGTCGATGAAGCATTTTCACTTTCACTATCGGGAAAGCTCTCCATCCTTTTTTCGGAAGGGGCAGGGACGACAAGCTTTGCCTTGTCCCGGCTATTGAGCGAATTCGCGTCACCCGTCGTCTTCACGATGGGATATTCCCTCATGCTGAACGGGAAGGAGGATTGAACATGATGCGAGGCAAGGCCGCGGACGGATCGGGCAATAATGCGCGCGGATCGGTTGAAGCTGGAGACAGATCGTGGCTTTTCTTCGCGGCGCTCGCGATGTGTTTCATATTCCTGATAGTCTCCTGCCAGACCGACACCTTGGGCTGGTATCCCACTGGCGAAGCGATAATCGCTTCCCATTTTGAGTATTCCGGTTCCAGCGGAAAGGTCTGCGTGGCGACGATCGAGATCACCAACACTGGCCGATCATCGATCAGCCAATGTACGGTTTCGATATCCGCGACGACCGAGGCACGCGTATACCTGCAGACCTCGATGAAGGAGATTGTCATCCCGCCGGGCAAACGGGCTTATTTCGATATAGAGATAGCATTTGTGTCGGAAGATGAATCGCTCAAGGAATCAGGTCTGGTGATAGAGGATTACTTTTTCCTTTGACGCCCTATTGTCTAATCTTTAAAAAGGGCTACCCTTCAGGGCAGCCCCATGGCCTCAGTTCGGCCTAGAGAATCCACATCACAGAGGCCGGCACATAGGTGATTATCATCAAAACCAGGATCATGGCGCCCAGGAAGGGCCAGGTTTCCTTGATCGTGTCCTTGAGGTCGGCCTTCAACACACGCGAGGCGGTAAAGAGCGTCAGCCCGAAGGGAGGGGTGAACATGCCGATCGCAAGGTTGGTTGTCAGAATGATGCCAAAGTGCACGAGGTCGATCTGAAGCACATCGAGGATCGGCAGGAGCAGTGGCACGAGGATGACCTGTATGGAACCCGCCTCCATGAACATGCCCGCTAACAGGACAATGATATTGACGACGAAAAGGAGGGTGTATTTGCTCATGCCGATGGAAAGCACGGCCTCGAAGGCTTTCTGGGGAATCTGCATGTACACCATGGTCCAGGCGAAGAGGGAAGCGG
>JBAQLW010000300.1:0-2788 GCA_049302175.1 Rectinemataceae bacterium | reverse complement strand
GGACAGGGCTGGGAGATCGAAAAGAAGCCCGAACTCCTCCGCACTTGTCCCGAGCCCTTGCACATGCCGCAGACCTTGCGTCCGGAACCGTCGATCGACCCCGATCCTCCGCAAGTTTTACAGGTATCGTCCTTCGAATAGGCAATTTCCACAGCCGTACCATAGACAGCCTTCTCGAAGGGAAGCTCGATGTCATAGCGCAGGTTCGATCCGCGGTGAGGTCTGTCCGACTGTCTGTTGCCGGCGAAGCCGCCGCCTGAATTGCCGAAAATCGACCCGAAGATCGAGGAGAAATCCCCGAAACCACCGAAAATGTCCTCGAAATCCCTGTACATGGTGGAATCGGGCTGACCGCCGCCCATGCCTTCGACGCCGGCGAAGCCGAACTGGTCGTAGGCTTGGCGCTTCTGGTCATCGCCGAGAACTTCGTAGGCTTCGGTCGCTTCCTTGAACTTTTCCTCTGAAGCCTTATCTCCCGGGTTCTTGTCGGGGTGATGCTGTATGGCTAGCTTCCTGTACGCCTTTTTGATGTCGTCCTTGGTCGATTCCTTATGAACGCCAAGCACTTCGTAGTAATCTCGCTTCGCCACTTTAAGCTTCCCTCGACTTAAGATTCAAGCGCCGCTTGTACCGGGATAGCCGGCCCAAGCGGCGCCTGTTCTCGATTATTTCTTCTCTTCGTCGTCGACGACTTTATAGTCCACATCGTCCGCATTCTTCGTGCCTTCGTCAGGACCATTGGCCGGGCCTCCAGCCGATGGGTCGGGTCCGCCTGTCTGGCCGCCAAAGCCCTGCCCAGGCCCCTGCTGTCCCGCAGCGCCCTGGGCATTCTTGTACAGCTCCTCGGAGAGCTTGTAGGAAGCCTGTTTTAAGGTTTCGGTCTTCTGCTTGATAGCCTCGAGGTCGGAACCTTCCATGGCTTTGCGGAGCTCCTTCATGGCGTTCTCGATGTTTTCCTTCTCGCCGGGGCTGCCCTTGTCTCCGTATTCCTTGAGGGCTTTCTCGGTCTGGTAGAGAAGGGCATCGGCTTCGTTGCGGGCTTCGATGCGCTCACGCTCGCGCTTGTCTTCCTCGGCGTGGGCTTCGGCGTCACGTACCATCTTGTCGATGTCGCCTTCGTTCAAGCCGCTCGAGGCCTCGATGCGGATCTTTTGCTCCTTACCCGTGCCCAGATCCTTGGCCGACACGTGGACGATGCCGTTAGCGTCGATGTCGAAGGTGACTTCCACCTGAGGGATGCCGCGCGGCGCCGGCGGAATACCGACGAGGTCAAAGCGCCCCAGCGTCCTGTTCTGTGTGGCCATTTCGCGCTCGCCCTGGAGGACATGGATGGAAACCGCCGTCTGTCCGTCGGCAGCCGTGGAGAAAATCTGGCTCTTGCGGCAGGGAATCGTCGTATTGCGGGGAATCAGCCGGGTGAAGACGCCGCCGAGGGTCTCGATGCCGAGGGAAAGGGGAGTGACGTCGAGAAGAAGGACATCCTTCACGTCGCCGCCCAGGATGCCGCCCTGGATAGCCGCGCCTATGGCGACGGCTTCGTCGGGGTTGACGCTCATGGAGGGTTCCTTGCCGAAAATTTCCTTGACTACCTGCTTGACCTTGGGTGTGCGGGTGGAGCCTCCAACGAGGATGACCTCGTCGATCTTGTCCACTGTGAGCCCGGCGTCGGCGATAGCCTTACGGCAGGGTTCCTTCGTCCTCTCGAAGAGGTCGGCGCACATCTGTTCGAAACGCGACCTGGTGAGGGATTTCGTCAGATGCTTGGGGCCGGAAGCGTCGGCCGTGATGAAAGGCAGATTGATCTCGGCTTGCTGCACATTGGAAAGCTCAATCTTCGCCTTCTCGGCGGCTTCCCTCACGCGCTGCAAGGCCATGCGGTCCTGGGAGAGATCGATGCCCGAATCGCGCTTGAACTCGTCGACAAGCCACTTCGTGATGATGACATCGAAGTCGTCACCGCCCAGATGGGTGTCGCCGTTCGTGGACTTTACCTCGAAAACGCCCTCGCCCAGCTCGAGAATCGAGATGTCGAATGTGCCGCCGCCGAGATCGTACACGGCTATGGTTCTTTCCTTCTTCTGGTCCTTGTTGAAACCATAGGCGAGGCTGGCCGCCGTCGGCTCGTTGATAATGCGCTTGACCTCGAGGCCGGCTATCTTGCCCGCGTCCTTGGTGGCCTGGCGCTGGGAATCGTTGAAGTAGGCCGGCACGGTGATGACGGCTTCGGTGACGGGCTCGCCCAGGTAGTCCTCAGCCGTCTTCTTCATCTTCTGGAGAATGAAGGCGCTGATCTCCTGGGGACTGTACATCTTGCCGCCGATATCGACGCGCACATCGTTGCCGTTGTCGGTGACCTTGTAGGGCACCATCTTGATCTCGGACTGGACTTCCGAATAGCGGCGACCCATGAAGCGCTTGATGGAATAGACAGTGCTCTCGGAATTGGTGATCATCTGGTTCTTGGCCGGCTGGCCGACGACGCGCTCTCCCTTCGAGGTGAAACCGACGATGGACGGCGTAGTCCGCTGGCCTTCGGAATTGGAAATGACGATCGGCTCGCCGCCTTCCATCACCGAAACGCAAGAGTTCGTCGTACCGAGATCGATGCCTATGATCCTACCCATATTATTTTCTCCTTCCTAAAACTTTCTTTTCAAGCCTGGCCGTCTGCAATAGACGGTTCCGCCGACTCAGCCGACTTTTTCGGTCCTGGAATTCTCACCCTCACCTTCGCCGTCCTCAATACCCTGTCGTGCAGGGCGTAACCCGGAAGGTACTCTTCCGATAC
>JBAQLW010000299.1:0-3539 GCA_049302175.1 Rectinemataceae bacterium | reverse complement strand
GTCTTGGAGCGCTGGTGTTGATAAAGGCGGAAAGAATCGCGGCGCCCGCCTTGGCTGGCAGGTTGGAAATCACAAAATCGAAGGGACCCTCGGGGTCGTCCTCGCCGAGCAAGCCGGGCGCGATGATCATCGCGGCTCGACGTTCATCGTTTTTTTTGTGCTTCGGAGCCCTCCTGGTGATCGGGTCGGCCGCCCTTCCCTCGGGATCGAGGCGGGTAGCGGGAATTCCGTTCCTCCAGCAATTTCGCTCCGAGAAGGCACAGGCAAGGATGTCCCTATCTCTCATGACAACCTTAGCTTCCGGAGTGGATGCGGCGAGGGAAATGCCTATGATTCCTGCACCGCAGCCGGCGTCCAGGATCGAGCCAGCCCTGGCGAGAACCTCGTCGTGGGCTATCTCCTTCAGGAGAAAACGCGTGCCCGTATCGATCGCATAGGAAGAAAAGAGAGCGTGGGAGAGGTCAAAACCGAGCCTTGCCCCGCGATACGCGAATTCGACGGTCTTGTTGACGAGGGGCTGGAGTTCGGTCAGTTGTTCACCCGCTCCACGTAGTCGTTCGATTCGGTGTTGACGAGGATGCGCTCGCCCTGCTTGATGAAGAGGGGAACGCGGACGACCAGGCCGGTTTCTGTCGTGATAGGCTTCGTGGCGCCCGATACAGTGTCGCCCTTCACGTAGTTTTCGCTCTCCATCACGGTGAAGATCATCTTGTAGGGAATCTTGATATCGATGGCTTCCCCGTTGAACATGATGAGGGTGTAGGTCTCCCCTTCCTTGAGATAAGGCTTTTTCTCGGCCTGCACCTCCATCGAGACGCCGAACTGGTCGAAGGTCTCGTTGTTCATGAACATGAAGTTTTCGCCGTCCGAATACTGATACTGGCAGTCGACGAGATCCACCTGGGCGTCCTCAACCGAATCGGCCGTCTTTATGGTCTGCATGATGATGTTGCCTGTCTTCAGGCTTTTGGCTTTTACCCTGGCGAAGGCCGAACCCTTTCCCGGACTCACAAACTCCCTGTCCACCACGATATGGGGAACGTTGTTGATGAGAAGGCACGTTCCCAGATTGATTTCGCCGCCGCGAACCATGTGATTTCCTTTTTTGCCCTTTCCGGGGAAACGGCAATGAATTTATAAAAATAGGGGCTTGAAAACGCCGCTTAATTTCGCATTCATCGTATTGCAGAATATGGACTTTTGTAAAGGTGCGGGGTCAGGCTCCCGAGGAGGAGAAGTCACTGAAGGGAAAGGCGATAACATCCCCTATGTCGTCCAGTCCAAGGAGTACCATGGCGAGCCGGTCGAATCCTATCGCCACGCCTGAACAGGGTGGAAATCCCTCAAAAACCACAGAATACTCGGGATCGATTCTATGAGGGACGAGGCTCTCGGTTTTCTTCATCGCCTGTGAGGCGAAATAGCTCTTTACCGCTTCGGGGTTTCCCATTTCGGTGAAGCAATTCGCTATCTCGATTCCCCCCACATAGAGTTCCCACCTTTCCTTGTAAGGCCTCCCGGGGATGTCCTTGGCCAGGCATTCTATGCCGCGGGGATATTCGTCCAGGACGAGGGGCCTGTCTACCGGCAAGGAAGGTTCGACAAGCGTGAGGAAGATGGCGTTGAAGGCATCCTCCCAGCTCGCCTTTGGATTGACGAGAAGGTCCTTTGACCGGGCGGCTTCCATGACAGCCTCACGTTCCATGAGAGAGTCGAGGTTGAGTCCGGCGTACTCCGCGAAAGCCTCGGCCATAGTCATGCGCCTGAAGGGCGGTCGCGAAGCCATCGGCGTCTCCGGCGTGGCGAGAATCTCGAAGAGATTTTCGGTCAGGCCTATGTTGTCGCCGCTTGTCGCGCCTATCGTGTAGTATTCGAGCATGGTGAACTCGGGATTGTGTATCCGACTCAGGGATTCCGCGTTCCTGAAAGACTTGCAGAGCTGGAAGACGCTTCTGCCCGTTGAGGCGATCACTCGCTTCATCCATATCTCGGGGGAAGGCACGAGGTAGAGGGGAAAGCCCGCCTTGTAGGGGTGGACAAAGCTTGTCGCAAAGGCCTCCAAGCAGGATTCGGGTATCAGGCTTGGCGAAAGGGCGGGCGTATCGGTTTCGATGTAGTCTTTCGAAAGGAAGAAGTCCCGTGTGAGGCTCACCAGCCTTGAACGGGCACGCATGGTTTCGATCGTCATGGAGGCATTATAGCGGCTGAAATGGAAAAAATCAGCCTCCAGCCTTGTCGTCGGCCACGCTACAGGCCTTGTCGGCGGGCACGGACTCGATGGAGATCCTAGCATTGCGCCTGAAGGCTTCCATCGACATCCATGCCCTGTCGAGTGCCGAGCCGGCGAGATTGCGCCTCAGCTCTTCAGCCGTCGCCTCCAGGAAGGGGACGGCTGGCAAGGCAGGACCCAGGCGGCCAGTGCCGCAGGAAGCTTCCGGATCGGGGATAAAGTAAGGGCAGGCTTCGAGGCAGCTGTCGCAGCCGTAAAGTATGCCTCGCATCGCGTGGCGCACGATCAATGGAGGCTCCCCATCGATGGCTGTCCAGTGCTGTATACAAAGCTGTCTGTCGTAGCCCGAAGCCTGGCCCGACAGAGCGCCGGCACCGGCATCGGAAAAGCGCCGGCTCAAGGCTCCCGTCGGGCAAGCGTCGACGCATCGCCTGCAATCCCCGCAGCGATTGGCCGCAGGTTTTGGAATCTCCGACCCCATATCCGCGGGGCAAAGGAGAAGACCGAGAACGACGGCTGATGAGAAGGCGGTCCCAGCCCCCATCCGACCTGTCGCCTTGATTTTCGCGCTCTCAGCGGTCTTCGCTGCGATGATAATCGTATTCCTGCCCGCCCACCCCAGGCCTGATTTCAAGGCCAAGACTTTTTCTGGCAGTCCTGAATTGGCAAGTCTGTGCCACTTCTTTGCCGGGGGAAGCTCAATGCCCCGCGCCGCTGCCTGAGCTATGGTACCGGCGACGGCTGATCCCATCCTTCCGATGACCTCCTGGTACCAGTTCGCCCTCGCGAACCTGGCTATCCTCAGGGAAGAGTCTCTGCCGCGTCCACTACCAAGAGCCCAGGAAGGAGTCGAGTATTCACCGTTTCCATACCGTAAAGCCACGACGGCGATGCCGCGGACGGAATCGACATCGTACTTTTGCCTCGTCGCCTCCGGTACGGCGGTGGCGTTGAGCGCTTCAATGAAGGATTCGCGAGGCAGAAAGGCGGAGCCGAAGAATCCTTGGGCGGTGAGATCGGCCGCGAGCAGACTGCGCACCAGCGCGGCGGAATCCGCTCCCGGAGCAGCCCCCGCGCCGCAGGCGCGGGGGCGTTCCGCTGCTTCTCGTTTCATGAAAGGATCAGGGTAAAGGGAAGCGCGCCGTCAGCTCAAGCACAGCATGCTTTACCCGCGCGATGACGGCTTCGTCGCCCTTCGATTTCAGTACATCCATGATGAAACCACCGATTGTCTCCATCTCGGGTTTTCCCATCCCTCGCGTCGTAACAGCCGGTGATCCCACCCTGATGCCCGAGGTGACGAAAGGAC
>JBAQLW010000298.1:0-6860 GCA_049302175.1 Rectinemataceae bacterium | reverse complement strand
CCAAAGGCATAAAGACCATCGGCGCCCGCGAGTCCGCGCTGACGGAGCGCCTGATCGGGGGACTCGGCGCCATCACCGGGATACAAGTCCACGGTCCCCTGCCGGGATTCCCGCGCGCGCCCGTCATCTCCATATCTTCCGAAGGACCGTCTCTGGACGAAATAGCGCGAGGCCTCGCTCTCCGAGGCATCATCGTCCGAATGGGCCTGCACTGCGCCCCGGCCGCTCATCGATCGATCGGCACTTTTTCCGCGGGGGGAACCATCCGCTTCTCGCCCGGCTTCTTCACGACCGAAGCCGAGATCGACGAAACGATCAGGGCCATGGAGGACATCGTCGCCCGAGAAGGATCGGATGACTAAGCCAAAAGGACCGCTTCCGGCAAATGTCCCATATCCCGAAAACGACGCCCGCCTGACACAGTATACGCGCTTTTCGGGCTGCGGCGCGAAGCTTGGCCCCGGCGTGCTCGAAAAAGCCCTCTGCGGATTGGCCCAGCCCGCCTATCCGGGGCTTCTGGCCGATTTTTCCGGATGCGAGGACGCGGGCTTGTTCAGGATAGCGCCGGGACTCGTCATCGCGCAGACCGTCGATTTCTTCCCTCCCATCGTCGACGACCCCTTCCTCTTCGGAAGAATAGCGGCGGCCAACGCGCTTTCGGACATCTACGCGATGGGCGGCAGGCCGATTAGCGCTCTCGCCCTCCTATGCTTCCCCGTAAAGTCCCTGGGCATGGAGACGCTGCGTTCGATGATGAAGGGCGGTCTGGATGCCCTCATCGAAGCCGACTGCGCCCTTCTCGGCGGCCACAGCATCGAGGATACCGAGCCCAAGCTCGGTTACGCGGTGACCGGCCTCGTGGACGAGGGGAATGCCTGGCGGAACAACAGCCTTCTGCCAAGCCATGCAATCATCCTCACGAAACCCGTTGGGACGGGACTGATCAATATGGCCGTCCGCGCCGGCTGCGCGTCGTGGGAGGCCGAGAAGGCGGCCGAAATCTCGATGGCGACCCTCAACAGACGCGCCGCGGAAATCCTTTCGGCATACAGGGTATGCGCCTGTACCGATGTCACGGGCTTCGGACTCGCGGGTCACGCCGCCGAAATGGCGGCAGGCTCCCTGTGCGGGCTCAGGCTGTTTTTCGGCGAAATTCCCCTCCTGCCGGAGGCGCTGGAGTACGCATCCATGGGCCTCGTGCCCGAAGGCACCTACAGAAATCGCGCCGGCAGGACCCATGCGCTCAAGGGAGCCGAGGAACTCGACGCCGTCCAGTCCGACATTATTTTCGACCCCCAGACCTCGGGAGGCCTTCTGGCGGCCGTACCTCGGGAGGCCGCGGCCGAAGCCCTCGCGGCGCTTCTCGCGGCTGGCGTCGTGGCGTCCATTGTCGGCGAGAGCGGCGGAGAGGTGGGGACGGTGGAAATTGTCCGCTAGCAGCCATGCCCTTATAGTTACCTTTCGCACGACGCATGCCGCCCTCCGCGCGGAACGGGCTTTCCTGGACAAAGGCTACGCCATCGAACTCATACCCGTTCCGCGCGGCATTTCGAGCGACTGCGGCTTCTGCGTCAAGGCAGCCCTGCCCGACGAATGCCGAACCCGCGGCGCCGCGTTCGACGGCGAGGAGCCCTGTTCTTCGATGATGGCTATGGCCGCGGAACTTTCGTTCGAGGCGGTCTGGATGGAAACGAAGGATGAGGTAGCGGCGACAGAAGAAAGCCACAGAAAGGAGAAGCGATATGAGCGGATCGACACTGGTCATTGACGCGCGGGGCCTCCCCTGCCCCCAGCCGGTCATACTGACAAAGAAGGCTCTCGAGGGAGGGGCCGCCGGACGGATCGAAGTCCTCGTCGACAATGAAGCCGCCAAGGAAAACGTCCTGCGCTTCGCCGGATTCTCCGGCCGCCCTGCCGAAGCACAGCCGGCCGAGGGAGGCTCCACGCGCGTCGTCATCAAGGAAGCCGCCGAAGCCGCTCCCGTAAAAACCGCGCCCGGCGAAACCCGGCCAGACAGAATAGCCACCATCTTCATTCCCGCGGACAAGCTCGGCCATGGGGACGATGAACTAGGCGCCCTCCTCATGCGCGGCTTCATCTACGCCCTCTCCGAGGGCGGCGAAAAACCCTCGCGGATCATTCTCATGAACGGAGGCGTCAGGCTCGCCGTCGAGGGTTCCGAATGCCTGGCCAACCTTCGGCGGCTCGCCCATGACGGAACGGAAATACTCGTCTGCGGTACCTGTCTCGATTACTTCAAACTAAAGGATAGACTGGCCGTGGGAAGGGTTTCCAACATGTACGAAATCACCGATCTGCTCATGAAAGGGAATGTCCTCAGACCGTGAAGCGGTGGACATCCGTGAGAAGGATAACTGGCTGTCGAACTCGATCTTGAGGCGGACATAGTAGCGCATCAGCTGCATGCACATGTAAGGAATATCGCAAAAACAACTATATCAAGTTAAAGGATTCACCAAGCTTTCAAGCCTTTTCCGCAGTCCTGGTTGTTATTCTGCGTTGGATTTCCTTCCACCGCCCGACGCCTGATTCTCCCCTCTGGAAGATTGTCACCATGTTCTGTTTCCTGGATACCCACAAGGATTGCTCGTCGTTAAATTCCTGTTGATCGGCTCACGAGTGATATCCCATCATGGCCATAATCGTCTGGTTCGCGCGCTACAAAAGCCTGCCCATCATCTTCGTGATCATCGGGATCATCGGGATCCTGATACTGGCCTATTCCTTTTTCACGATGCGCACGGGGCGACGGCGGCTCCGGGGAAGAAGCCTGGGCAGGCTAGGCCTAGCCTGCCCTAGCGCAGCACGCTGCGGTTCTTGCCGAGGTGTTTCGCCTCGTACATCGCCGCGTCGGCGCGGGACAACAGGGCTTCCGCCGATTCCTTGCCGTTGAACGACACCACGCCGAGGCTCACGGTAGCCTTCATCTCGACGTCCTCGATTTCGCGCTGGTTTTCCAGGGCGAACTTTAGGCGTATCCTCTCCGCCACCTGATACGCGCCTTGGCCTATGTTGCCCGGCATGATGATGACGAGCTCGTCGCCGCCGAAGCGGCAGATGCTGTCGCTTTCTCTCGTGCAGCTTCGCGTCGAATGCGCGAGGGTGGTGAGTATTTCATCGCCGAGGCTGTGTCCGAAGGAGTCATTGATCGTCTTGAAGTCGTCGATGTCGAGTAGGATGATGGAGAGCGGCTCCCCTGTTTCGGCGGCGTGGGATATGGCAAGGTTGAGTTCGTTCATCAGAAATCGCTTATTGTGGAGACCAGTGAGCGCGTCGGTCAGGCTGAGTTCCTTATAGTGCGCTTGGATTTTCTCGAGCCTCTTCTTTTCTATCTCGATGCGCCTGATTCTATCGGCGAGGGCCATGGAGAGCAGAATTGCCTCGGCAGCCACGCCGATGGCCACGCCGTTCACTGTCCAGAAATTGACGGGAAGCACCTTGAGCCCCATGAGGGAAAAGACCAGGCCGCCCACCGCGAGGAAAGACCAGGCGATGAGGAAATAGAGGGCCGAGGGGAAGCCCTGGGCAAGACGCGCGATCGCCGCTCCGATCACAAGAAGTGGAAGGATGATTCCCAGATAATGGGAGAGGGAGAAGGCTATGTCATCCCAGCCGGCGATGCCCGCGATGGAAACGACGGCGCCGAGAACGGCCATGCCGGCAAAGATGCGGGAAAAGAGCGGGTGTCCTTCTTTCAGCCTCAGGAAGGACGAGGTGAATATCGCTCCCCAGGATAGCATCATCCCGACCCATAGCCAGAGCATGGCCTGGTCGAAACAGGGATGCTGGCCAAAGATCAGCTTCGCGTGCCCCTGGACGAAAAAGAGCCAGAGCGAGGCCGCGGCGATATAGAATATGTAATATAGGGAAGCGATATCCTTGAGCGAAATATAGTGGAAAAAGCTGTAGAGGACCATGGCTAACAGAATGCCGTAGAGAATCCCGTAGGCGCTGTAGTCGAGGACCTCCCTCCTGGCGAAGTCGAGGCTTGTTTCGAGATCGAAGTTGACCGATACATCTGTCGCGCTCTCGAGCCTGATATAGCAGGGTTTCCCCTCGAAGGCACCAGGGGGAAGCTCGAAGACGAAGTACCGCGAATAGGGCTCTCCGGGACGTACGTCTTCTTTCGCCCCCGATTTAAACTCCTCGAAGCCGCCATCACTTCTGGGGATATAGACGTCGACATGATCGAGGATGATGGAGAAGCTCGGCCGGACAACGAGGAGCCATTGGCTCACAGCCTTGTCGTTCTTCCCTCCCGAATATCCCACTCCCAATTCGGAGACTGGTATGGTGAAGCGGAGCCAGGCCGCCGGCGCGTTCCGGCCAACCCAAATCAGCCTGTTTCCTATCGGCGAGAAATTGACCGCTTCCGCCTCAGCGGCTACGTCGATTATTCCAAGGCGGGGATCGGCGTTGAAGAAGAATCCGCTCTTCTCTTCAAGACCAATGGCGGCATGATTATCCACGGACACGGGAAAAGCCGAGAGGGATAAGACCGCCTCCATGGCGGCCAAAATAAAGGGAAGCACCTTTTTCATTAAGTGCGGACATTATAGCAACGTTGCCGGAGTTAGTGAACAGCCTGAAACACGAGGACGGCGCTGTTTCATCCGCGCTCATGCGGCTCAAATCCCGGGCGCGTTCTCCAGAAGGTACTCCTCGGCTTCCCTGCACCAGAGCCCATCGTTGGCGCCGGTGATTTCGGCGAGTTTCGCGTAGAAGGGATCGCTCTTCCCTCGTTCGGCGAAATCGGCTATCGCGACGAGATCAAGCCTCTTGTGCGTATAAATGAGCTTCTTCGCGCCCGGAATCTTGTCGAGGCGAATCGTCGTGTCGGCGACGGCGTTGAGGCCTCCGATGTGCGTGATCATCACCTCTGGTTTCAGCGTGCGCTTCGCCATCATCGACAGTGACTCCACGATATCGTCGGTGTTGCCGCCCGAAGTACCCACAAGGTGGTGCGATTCGTAGTGGACGTTGTAGAAATTGAGCATGGCCGAGAATTTAGGATCGGTGGGACCGGCGAAAAAATTGAGACAGCCGTCCTGGGCGAGGAGGGCATCGGCCATCTCGACAAGGGGCTTCACGGGCGCGAAACAGAAGACATCGTCGAATTTTTTTCCGGCGTTGAGCGACATAAGATGGGCGATCGGGTCGGCAATATCCTTCGTATTCACGTAATGGAGAACGATGCCGTTGCGGGCCGCCTCCTCGACGGTGATGAGGGAAGCCGCGCGCCTCAATCGAGCATCGTCGATGTCGGTGACGACCATCACGCCGGGCTTGCGCTGAGCGTGTATGGCGTAGTCTATGGCGCCCATACCCATGGGTCCGACGGAGGCGAGGAGGGCGAGGCTGCCGCCTTCGACGATGCCCATCTCGTGCTCGTAGGAACCGGGCTTCGTGTGGTACTGGGCGTGGTAGGCGCCTACGATGCACGACATGGGCTCGGAGAGCGAACCCATAAAGAAGGCGTCGGCCTCGTAGTCGAGGAGGCAGCCCATCTCCATCACTTCGTTCGGGATGATGATATAGGTGGCGTCGCCGCCGATCCACTGGTAGGAATAGCCAGGGGCCCAGAGCGTACCCTTGTAGTTGAGGGCGGGCTGGATGGCGAATTTCTGCCCGGTCTTGAACTGTTGTGCCCATTTGGAGCCCACTTCGACGATCCGGCCGCAGAATTCATGGCCTATCATGACAGGTGTGGCGGCGAGGGGAGAACGGACCCGCTTGTGGGCATCGCCCTGCATCGCGAGCTTGTGGCTCGACATGCAAATCGAATCGGATACCACTTCGGCGAGGATTTCATTGTCGCCCAGCCTGGGGAGTTCAAGCTCCTCCAGCCTGAGATCGTCGATGCCATGCAATCGCACCGCTTTCGTTTTCATATTTTTCTCCTTGCAGACATAAAGTACTGAGTCGGGCAGGCGGAAGGCCACTGTTCATGACCTCAATGCCGCCGGCGATCAATCCGCGGCGATGAGCCGGAGCCATTCCTTCCTGTAGTCGTCGAGGCCTGCCAGGCCAGGCATGGGATAGGCAGGAATCTGCCCAATCGAAAAAAGGCCTGCGAGCTCGGAAGGATTCTTCCCCTCCAGGGCCGCGAGCCCGGTGAGTGCCGCGCCGAAGGATGTCGCCTCGCTCATGTCGGTGAGGAGGATGGCATTGGCCGGCAAGGCCGCCGCGAGGATGGCGTTGTAGTCGGCGTTGTTCCGGAAACCGCCTTCGGTGAAGATTTTCTGCCCAGGGGCCAGGCCGGCGCGCTCGAGGGCGACGATGGTCTGGAGCGCGAGGGAGATATTGAGAACGGCCTCTGCTTCAGCCGGATCGGCCATGAAGGCGGGCTTCGAACGGCCCGACTCTATGTCGGCGAGGGGGTAGCGGAGGCCGTTTTCGATGGCCCGAGGCATGGAGCCGGGGAACTGGCCCGAGCCGGGGACAATTTCGGGAAGAATGAAGGCTGAATGTTCCTTCACTATTTTCGCGTACAGGGCCGCGTTGGGCGATATCGGATTGGGGCGCTTCGCGATTGCCCCGTAGAGCCCGGTCCAGGTCTCGTATTCCTTGCCGCCGAGAAAAATCGCCGTCTTCACGGGCTTGTTGTAGGCCGAGCGGTTGAAGAAGACCACCTTTCCGATTTCCCCCGGGGCGAAGCCGTAGCGCTCCTGCGGGTGCATGAGGACGCACCAGGTGCCCGTCGAATTGACGATGAACTCGGTGCCGTAATCCTTGACGAGGTAGGGCAGGAGGGAAGCGTTCGAATCGTGTATGCCCATGGTGACGATGGTGTCGGGAGATAGTCCCGTCGCCGCCGCCACTTCGGGGAGAATGGTGCC
>JBAQLW010000297.1:0-9437 GCA_049302175.1 Rectinemataceae bacterium | reverse complement strand
TCTCAAGACCGGTCCGTGCCGCGTTGATCTGCATGTCCCGTTGGGATGTTTTCGTCGCCATCAGTGTCATGATCGTGAGGAAAGCGATTAAGAAAACACCCACTACTGTTTTAAATGCATGACGTTTCATAATGGGACAAGGATAGGCGAAAACTAAAAAATAATCAAGGAAGGTTCCCCTTCGTCCGTTCGCGATAATCATTGGCCAGGGCCAGGGCATCTTCCTCTGCCTCATCTGGCACAATGATGTCGAAGCCCATGGAAGAGAAGGAAAAAAGCGGATTCATGCTGTGCATCCTGTCGGCAAGTATCGCTCCTTCGATTCCAGCCGAACGCAGAAGACTGAGGAGGACAATCGCATCGTCCTGGAAGGTCGAACTGTATACCGTTTTCACTGCCGACTCCTCGCGGTTTCAACCGCTTCCCGACTTTTATCGATGAAGGGACCAAGGCGGCGGCAGCCCTCCTTCGTGACCAGCCAATCTTCCTCGATGCGCATACCCCCGGAGTGCCGCCATCTCTTCAACTCGGTGTAGTCAATATAGGTACTGGCGAGACCTGCGGATTCCCACGTGTCGATGAGCCCCGGGATAAAATAGATGCCCGGCTCCACGGAATGGATCATGCCTGGCTTGAGTGTCTTCGCGAGCCTGAGCGAACGGAGACCGAACTGCCGGCTGCGCTCCTGCCCCGCATAGCCCACATTGTCTTCTCCCAGACCTTCCATGTCGTGGACATCCAGACCGATCATATGGCCCAAGCCATGGGGGAAAAAGAGGGCATGGGCTCCTTCTCGCACTGCTTCCTCCGGATTCCCCTTCATGATTCCCAAAGCCCCGAGTCCCCTTGCGAGGGCGAGGCTCGCCGCCATATGGGCGTCAAGGAAAGGAATGCCCGGTTTCAGGGAAGCCGTGGCCACTTTGAACATTTCGAGGAGGATGTCATAGAGCTCGGCTTTTTGCGCTGTGAACCGAGGTCCCACGGGGAAGCTTGAAGTGAGATCACCAGCATACCCTGAGGGGGACTCTGCCCCCGCGTCCAGGAGGAAACTGTCGCCTTCGCGGCAGATCGAAACCCTCTCATGATTGTGCAGAACCTCGCCATGGACGGTCGCGATCGTGGCAAAGCTCAGGGCGCAGCCGCGCCTCGCGGCGATGTGCTGCACATAGGCCGCGGCCTCGGCTTCAGTCCAGCCTGGGCGCAGTTCGGCAAGGAGGCTTCTGTGCATCTCGGCGCTTACGCCGACCGCCTTTTCCATCTCGGCCACTTCGCGCTCTTCCTTGATCTCCCTGAGCGAAATTATGGAGGCTATCAGGGCAGGGCTGAATCCGTCACGGAATTCATCGACACGAGTCTCGAGGAGAGCGGACAGGCGCAGAAGCGTTTCGCCGCGGCAAACCGGCGGATAATGGATATTCTGCTTAGGGAACCTCTCGATATGCTCTCTCGCGCGCGAATATGGAATTACCCTATCGATGCCTGAAGCGGCGGCCAATTCGGTGAGGCTCGGTCTGGGCCCAGTCCATATCAGGTCGTCCATGGAGGCTTCATCGCCGAAGAGCAGGGACCGGCCGTCGGCGATATCGATAAGGGCTATAATGTCAGGCACGTTTAGGCCAATGAAATAGAGCCAATTTGAATCCTGCCTGAAGGGATAGCAGTTGTCGGGGTAATTGATTGGACTCGCGGAATTGGCTGAAAGCAGGATTAAGCCCGCCCCGCCCCGTTCTCGCATCAATGCGGCGAGCTTGGCGCGACGTGATTCGTATGCTTTTTTTTCGAACATGCAATCATACTACGTTCACCGCAGGTTTTGGTCAACGAAGGCGCTTCATCATACCGTGCGTGGAGCAAATGCGAAGAATGCCGAGGTGAATAATGCCGGTTTCCGCTCCGCCATGATAAAACTTTCTATTAGAAGGTATTTTTCTTTCCAATCGTAAATGGCGCTTTCCCTCGCTTCGGGTATGGTGAACTCAATGAACTATATTCGGGAATGTTTGTCCATAAACTTGAAAAGGCAGCGGGCATTCATGAAATTCTCCCAGGAAGATCTCGCGGAACGCTCCGGACTATCGGCGGGTTTCATCGCCAACATGGAGACGGGGCGCAGCTGGCCTTCCCCGGAGACCCTCCTCAAGCTCAGCAAGGCGCTCAATATCGATCACGATAAGCTCCTGGCCGATCCGAAAAGCGTGGAGATCGGTTACAGCAGAGACGAAGTCGTTACTATTTTCGACAGGGCAAAAGAATATGCCCTCGGGACCCTCCTTCCCCTAGAATCGTTGCCTCGACAGCTTCTCAACAAGGATATCGGCAAAGAGCGCTGAAGGCTCAAAGACCGAACTCCTTGAGTCTCTCCCTGTTCTGTCTGGTCTTTGCGGCATTCAGCGTATTGATGCGCAGGAAGACAGCCACGCCGATGACGAGCAGGATGGCTGGGATCAAAGCCGTATGGAGCCGATGAAGACGCCATCATCCCTCTTCCCCGAAACAACGACAATCTCATCGATGACATCGGTCAAGGCAGGCGTCATCTAGCATCCAGAAACCGCCGAACGAGAGTCCCCACGCGAACATTGCCGCCACGAAACCATAGTATCCCTTCACGAACATCAAAGGCAGACAGAAAGCGACGAAGCCGGTGGTGGAGAGAACGAGAAGGGTCTGGTTCGAGGCTATCCTGCGGCGCAGGGCAAGCCAAAGGGGTATGCCAGCCATGGCTCCCGCAAGCATACCTGCGAAGATGAGAGTCGCGCTCCTGCCTTCGAGGAGATAGTCCCCCACGTAGTGGATCGATGCCGTCATCGAGATGGTCGCCGACTGGTAGAAAAAGTAAAGGATGATGAAGGCGAGGAAATTCCTGCTGGAGAAGGCGTCCTTCAGCTGGGCGCGGAACGAGGCCTTTTTCTTGCACCCGGCCTCCTGCGTCATATAGCGCTCGATCATCTCGGGGGTTTCACGGACGCCGGGCAGGAGGAGGAATGCGGCGACAACGCCGATGCCGGCGACGAAGCCCGAGGAAAGGCCTATCTCCGTCTCATAGTATTTGACGACGCGGGAGGCAAAGGCTCAAGCCAGGAATTCCGCGAGGAATTTCCCTGTGCCATAGGAGGCCTTGAGAGAAGTTTCTCTTTTGGATTCTGCCATTCCCGGAAAGTAACGTCCGCTCGGGGGGAAAGCAACGGAAGGTTGACAGCGCGCTCCATGTTTTCTAGTATTGCGGGATGGTACGAAGAAGAAATTGGAATCGCTGCGTTATTGTCACTGTCATGGCGGCGATCCTCTTCGCCTTCCTGCCTTCCTCGAACAGCCCCTCGGCACAAGCTGTCCCGGCTCCTGAAATTTCGAGCTTCATCCTCGAAAACGGCATGGAGGTGATCCTCCTGCCCCTGGCTGAAAGCGCCGAGGTTTCGCTGGGCATCGTGTTCCGGGGCGGGGCTGAAGCCCAGACGAAGTCGACGGCCGGTCTCTTCAGTCTTCTCGAGCAGCTGATGTTGAGGGGGATAGCATCGGAGCCAGGCGATGTGGAACCTGAGGGTGCAGTGGAGGCTCTCGACGCCATAGCGGTCAGCGGGGGAACGGAGCGCGATCGCTTCGGGATCAGCTTCCTTCTCGATCCCGCCATGACCGCCCAGGGCTTTGATACCATCGCGTACTTGTTCTCGGGATTGCGCCTGGAAACCGCCCTCTCGGATCCGAAGGCTCTTGAGCAAGCCAAGGCCGCGAGCCTGGCGCGGATACGCACAGCCGAGGGAATTCCGGAGAGCGTATTTGAAGCTGCTATGGCCAAAAAGCTCTTCGCGGTCGCCCCTTGGCGTTTCGATGTGGCCGGCTCAGAAGGAAATATCAAATCAGCCACCGCGGAAGGACTGAAGTCGCTCGCAGCCGCCTGGCTCGTTCCCAACAATGCCATCCTCGTTGTGGCGGGCAGGTTCAGCCCCAAGGAGGCCCGGCCGCAGATAGAGAAGGCTTTCTCCTCATGGAAGAAGGCGGCCGATCCCTGGAAAACGGCCTACGCGCCATTTCCGAAGCCTGGTATAACTCGCCCCAGCCTCATGGTCTTCGCCGATGCCTCCATCAAGCCGGGGCAAGCCCTTATAGAGATGCGCTATCGGGGTCCCGACGCAGGGTCGAACCGATCCGCAGCCGCGGAAATCTGGGCAGAGATGGCTTCACAGCCCGGCTCGCGGCTTGTGCTAGCGCTTGCCAAGGGCTTGCCCAAGGCATCCTCGCCTTCGTCAGTCAGCGCCAGCTATAGAGCTTCCCGTGCGGCATCATGGTTCTCGGTATCTGCACGGGTGACGATTGCCGCCAAGGAAAACCTCGCCGAAACTGCGCTCAATTTCAAGGAGATAGTCCGCGGTTCCGAGATGTATGCCATGAAGACAAACGCCTCCTATTTCACACCGAAGGAATATGAGAGCGCCAAGGCGGCGCTCCAGAAAAAGCGCGCCGACAAGCTCGGTACGCTGCAGCAGGCCGGAGCCGCTCTCGCCGGGGAGTGGATCCTGGGCGGGTCCCAATGGCCACTGCTCTGGACGACGCGCATCGCCGCGGTGACGAACAAGGACCTTATGGCCTTCGCCGATGAGTATTTCATGAAAAATCTGGAGGTTGTCGCCGTACACCTCGAACCGAGCGACTATGCGGCGAGAAAAAAGAGCTTCGATGCCTATGGCTTTGAAGTAATCACGGCACAGAAAGCGTTCTGGTGGAAGTGAGGGAGCGGAAGAACCCCTGCTCACGCGTCACTCTTCTTCGATCGAGATAATACTCGGTATTCCCTTCAGCGCCTTGGATACTTTCTTGAGGTTTTCGCGCGTGTCCGTTTCCATGGTGAAGAAGCCTGACAAAGTGCCATCGCCCCTTTCCCCAAGCTTTCCCTCGCGCAGCCGGCCAGAAAATTTCCGCACGGCCGCTTCTATCTCCGAGAATATGCCTGGCTCCATTTTCGCCGACACGCGGAATCGCGCGATGCAGCAGGAAGCGTCCTCCCAGCGCACCTCGATTTTGCGCTGCTCGAAATCAGCTACAGCATTTATGGAAGTACAGTTGGCCCTGTGGATGATAATGCCCCGGCCCCTGGATACGTAGCCAACAATGGCGTCGCCGGTGACGGGCATGCAGCAGCCTGCGATGCGTATCATCATATTCTTGGCGCCGCCGATGGAAAAGCCCGCTCGATCGCTTCGCAGTTCCTGCTGGGGCTTGTAGGTTCGGAACTCGACTTCGGCACGACCATGCTCCACGACAGTGCCGGGAAGTATCTTTTCGGTGAGCAGCCTGGTTTCGTCCTGCTGAAGAGTCTCGCGACCCTTCTCCTCGGCCTTTTCCCTCTCCGGTTTTCTTCCGACGACGATGCTTTTGTCGATGGCGAGAGCCTGGCCGTTCTGGACGAGGAGGGCTCGAATCTTCGAGCGGGCTTTCGATGTATGGGCCAATTTGAGCCAATTGAGGTTGGGCTTGGCCAGGGGCGAGGTGATGATCTCGACGATCTGGGTATTCTTCAGCTCTGCATCGAGGGGGATGATGGCGCCGTCGGCCTTGGCGCCCAGGCAGTGCGACCCCACGTCGGTATGGATGGCGAAGGCGAAATCGATGGCGGTGGCGCCTGATGGCAGTTCGATGACCTCACCCCTTGGCGTGAACACGAAAATCGAATCCTTGAGCAGTTCGCGCTTGATCTCGTCGAGATACTCGGCGCCCTGGGAGACGAATTCATTCCATTGCTTGAGGCGGTTGACGATGGGCAAGTCCTCGAGACGTGGCCGCTCGGCGGTGGAACCCTTCTTGTAGAGCCAATGGGAGGCTACGCCGAATTCGGCGATGGCGTGCATGTAGCGCGTGCGGATCTGCACTTCGAGAAGCTGGCCCTCGTAGCACATCACCGTCGTATGGAGGCTCCTGTAGCCATTGGCCTTCGGCATGGCTATGTAATCCTTGAAGCGCCCGTCGATGGGCTTCCAGAGCCTGTGCACGAGACCGAGGAGGGCATAGCAGTCGTTGTCGCTGTCGCAGATGAGCCTGAGGCCGAGCAGATCGTACAGCTCCTCCGCCGGTTTGCCCTTGCGCCGCATCTTCTGGTAGATCGAGTAGAAATGCTTGGCTCGGGAACCTACCTCGACATTGATGCCGGCCTTGAGGGAAGCCCTGCGTATTTCCTCGCCCGCCCGGGCGAGGAACTTTTCCCGCGTGGTTTTCTTTGAGGAAACGATGTCCTTTATCTGGTCGAACACTTCCCTGTTCAGCACCTTGAAGGAAAGGTCCTCGAGTTCGTCCTTGAGCCATGAAATACCGAGTCTGTCGGCGAGAGGGGCGAATATGTCGAGGGTTTCGGCCGCTATGGTCTTCTGCCTATCCTCGGGCAGGTATTTGAGTGTGCGCATGCTGTCGAGCTTGTCGGCGAGCTTGACGATGATGACGCGTATGTCGCCTGTCATGGCGAAGAGCATCTTGCGCATCGTCTCGGCGGCCTGAACCGTCTTGTTCTTGGCGCGGACGGTGGAGAGCCTTGCGACGCCGGCGACTATCTTCGCCGTTTCCTCGCCGAACTCGGCGCCGATGGCGGGATCGGGCACTGCCCCGAGGGCTTTTCTGTGGGCATCTTTCTGCTTTCCCTCGGGCTTCGGTCCCTGGTGGCCAGCCTTGCCTTTATGCGCCTCCGGCGCCGCGGTATCGGAGCGGGCTGCAGGGGAGGCTGAGCTTGCCGGGATCGCCGCTCCGGAAGGGAAATAACCAGAACTGCGGTTTTCCGTGCTGTCATGGAGGAGGCCAGCCAGCACCGAATCCAGATCCATGCCCATGTCGAGGAGTGTTGAGGCCACGCGGAAATCATGCTCCCACGCGGGCTCGCCCGAGGCACGCAAGGCTCCTGAGTGCTTTTTTTTTGCCCATTCGAAAGCTTTCTCAGCCAGGGCGGCGCCCGCTTCGCCGAAAGTGCCCCGAGCTTTCTCAAGAAATTGAACCAAGATCTGATCCATCGTCGGCGCTCCGCTCAGTGTTTTCTGCCAGCCGTTATCCTCTCCAGACCGGCGAGATCCTTCCATACCCTGATTTCGTCAAAACCTTCCCTCAAGAACATAGCACGGACTGATTCGGACTGCAAAGCGTCGGTTTCTATAAGCAGAAACCCGTCGGGGACAAGTAGGTCGCCAGCCTGGCCGATAATCCGGGACACGATGGCGAGGCCGTCCGGACCTCCGTCCAGGGCGAGAACGGGCTCCTTCCAGCCACGGGAAAGCAATGCTGCCGTTTCATCGGTCGGAACATAGGGAGGATTGGCGGTGATGATGTCGAAGGGCCCCTCGATTCCGTCGAGGATGTCGGCGCGCGCCAGGGCAATTTCGTGCCCGAGGAGGCGGCGGGAATTGGCGCGCGCCACGTCGAGGGCGTCGGAAGAGATGTCGGATGCGCTCACCGACCAGGAGAGCCTCTCCGCCGCGATACTTATGGCGACGACGCCCGAGCCAGCGCAGACATCGTGGAGGCGCAGGCCTGCCCGGGCGATCAGATCGCCCAGCTCCAAGGCCGCGGCCACGAGGGTTTCCGTATCGGGACGGGGGACGAGAACCCTGTGGTCGACGAGGAATTCCCTTCCGAAGAATTCCTTTGTGCCGACTATATAGGCTACGCTCTCGCCAGCCAGGCGTCGTGCCCAGGCAGTATCGAACGAAGCGGGAATATCGTCGGGATCCAAATTTTCGGGAAAACGGGCGAGGAGTTCTCCCCTCGGGATACCCATGCAGTGGGCGAAAACAAGGGTAGCGTCAAGGACGCCGCCAGGACCGCCACCGCCCATTTCGATATCGGCGCCCCGTAGTTCGGCGGCCCTGGCGGCCAGAAATTCCCTATACGTCATCGCCGTACTCAATCCGGACCGGACTGAGCCCGAAGCATTTCACAGTGATCCTTCGAGGGCTTTCCTGCGCGCGTCGGCGACGAGGGCGTCGACAAGGTCGGCGATGTCACCTTCCATGATGAGATCGAGCTTGTACAGGGTGAGATCGATGCGATGGTCGGTGAGCCGGTTCTGCGGGAAATTGTAAGTGCGTATCCGTTCGGAGCGGTCGCCCGATCCCACCTGGCTCCTGCGGTCTGCCGAACGCTCAGCCTGCAGCTTGGCATCCTCCAGCTCGAAGAGACGGGCACGCAGGATGCGCAGGGCCTTGGCCTTGTTCTTGATCTGGCTCTTCTCGTCCTGGCAATGGACGACGAGACCCGAAGGAAGATGGGTGATGCGCACGGCCGAGTCGGTTGTGTTTACGCTTTGACCTCCAGGACCGCCGGAACGCATCACGTCGATCCGCAGATCCTCTTGCTTGATATCGATCTCCGTCTCCTCCACTTCGGGGAGTACGGCCACGGTGACGGCGCTCGTATGGATGCGTCCCGAGTTTTCCGTGGTGGGCACGCGCTGGACCCTGTGGACTCCCGATTCCCAGCGCAGGCGCTCGTAGGCCGCCTCGCCGGTCACGGAGAATATGATTTCCTTGAAACCGCCCAGCTCCGTCTCGCTCGCGCTCATCACTTCGATGCGCCACTTGAGAGCGTCGGCGTAATGCGAATACATGCGGAAGAGGTCGGCAACGAAGAGTGCGGCCTCGTCGCCGCCCGTTCCCGCCCGAATCTCCATGATGACGTTCTTGTCCGCCAGGGGATCGCGCGGGGCAAGGAGATTCTCGAGCATCGCGGCCAGTTCATCGCGCCTGGTCTCAAGCAGGCCCCTCTCTTCCTCGGCCATCGCTCGCAGCTCCGGATCGGATTCGGCATCGGCCATCGCCTTCGCTTCCACGATGCCGGCGAGGGTTTTCTCATGCTTGGTCGCGGTTTCGTCTATCGTCGAGAGATGGGAACGCTCCCTCATGATGTCCCGGTACTTCGCCTGGTCCTTGAGTATAGCGGGATCCGAGACGAGGGTATCGAGTTCCTTCAGGCGTTCGCGTATGCCTTCTATTCTGTCTGTCACGAGTCCATCGTATCCTGCTTGGCGCTTTCGCTTCAAGAAGCCGGCCCGCCTCCTTGTGCGACACCCGACCTCCGTATATCATTCCGCCATCATGCTGGAATACAGATTCATCAAGGACAACCTCGAGGCCGTCAAGAAAAACATCGCCGAAAGGTACATGAGCGCCGACGCCGACCTCGTCGTCTCCCTCTTTGACGAGAAAAGCTCCCTACTGCGCGAGATCGAAGAACTGCGCAAGCTGCGCAACGAAAACGCCCTTTCCATGAAGGGCAAGCTGGATCCGGACACGCGGGCGGCGCGCATAGAGGAAGGCAAACAGCTCAAGGAAAAAATCGCCGAAAGCGAAGTCCGCTTCGCTGACCTGGAAGCCCGCCTCGCCGTCGAGGGGGCCAAAATACCCAACATGGCCCATCCAGAAGCCCCCCGCGGCAAGGAAGATAAGGACAATCTCGAGGTGAAGCGCTCAGGC
>JBAQLW010000296.1:0-2623 GCA_049302175.1 Rectinemataceae bacterium | reverse complement strand
GAATGTCCACAAGATCCAGCGTTGTCCTGATCCTGGAGATCCACCATGCGAATCCTTCCCTTTTGTTGGCCTTCCAGTCGTAGAGAGGGTTCCCCCACAGCTGGCCGGTCGCGGTGAAGTAATCAGGGGGAACGCCGGCTACCTTGGTCGGTCTTCTTTCCCTATCGAGGAGGAAGAGTTCAGGATGAGCCCAGGTGTCGGCAGAGTCGTAGGCTACAAAGATGGGCAGGTCCCCGACGATTTTCAGCTTTTTTCCGTGGGCATACGCGTGGATGGCGCCCCATTGCCGCCTGAAAAGGTACTGGGCGAACTTGTGGCGCCTGATCCTGTCGCTCGCCGATGTCGCGAACTCCGCGAGAGCGCCCGTCTCCCGCCGCCTGAGCGCTTCGGGCCATCTGTCCCAGGATGCGAAACCATGGGCTTCTTTTATCGCCGAAAAAAGTGCGTAGTCATCGAGCCAGAAGGCGTTCGCCGCTGAGAACTCCGCGAATTCGGCTTCCAGTGCCGCCCCGCCGCCGCCCTGTGCAGTCCTACTGCCCAGTGCCGCCCCGCTCGCTTTGAACCTCTCCCAGGCCGCATCCACCAGCCTGTTCTTCTCGACAAAGAGGCGGCCGAAATCCACGCCTCCCTTGTTCGGTACCCTGCAGGCTTCCACATCGTCATCGCTCGCGAGCCCCAGAGTGCGCAGTTCCTCTGGGTCAAGAAGATAGAGGTTGCCGGCGAACGACGAAAGGCATTGGTAGGGCGAGTCGCCATAGCCCGTGGGACCGAGGGGCAGGATCTGCCAGAGCCCGACACCGGCTCCCTCCAGAAAATCCACAAAATTCCTGGCATCCTGTCCTATTGTCCCTACGCCGAAGGGTCCAGGCAGAGATGTTGGATGGAGGAGGATGCCCGCGCTTCGCTCAAATTTCATGCGATCCCTTCATTGCGCTCGAATTCCATGTCAGCCCTTCACCGCGCCCGCGGCTATACCCTTGATGATATATTTCTGCAGGGACAGATAGAAGATGATGATAGGCGTGGCCGAGAGGACGAGGGAAGCGGTCAGCGGCCCGTATTCCTTCAGGAACTGGCCGTAGAACTGCATCTGCGCCAGCTGTATCGTCCCCTGCTTGATCACGAGGAGAGGCAGAAGGAAATCGTTCCATATCCAGAGCGCGTCAAGAATCGCTATGGTAGCCGTTATCGCTTTCAGCAAGGGGAAAACGATCCTGAAAAAGATATAGCTTGTTCCCGCCCCGTCGATGGCCGCCGACTCCTCCAGCTCCCTCGGCACGCCCTTGATGAAGCCATGGTACATGAACACGGCCATCGGCGCGCCCAAGCCCCAGTACAGCACGACGATGCCCGCGGGGTTCGTCAGCCCCAGGTCGGAGGCCAGCACCGCCAGCGGCACCATGATGATCTGGAAGGGAATCACGAGGGCGAAGGCGAACAGCGAATAGATAAGCCAGGAATAGCGCTTCTCCGTCCGCGCCAGCATCCATGCCGCCATCGAACTCGTCAGCACGATCCCCGCCACGCCGGCCACGGAGATGAGGAAGGTGGTCAACACGACTTTGGGGAACTCCATCACCTTCCAGGCCTTGATGAAGTTGTCGAGGAAGAGTTTTGAGGGCAGGGCAAGGGGCTTGAGCATGATCTCCGCGTCCGGCTTCAGCGCGCTGATCAGAACGAAGAGGGCGGGGTAGATAAAGAGGAAGCCGAAGACGATCATGAAGGCTTCCAGAAAGTGCAGCGGGCGCAGCCGTAGTCCAGGCCGCTGCTGCGGCGCTGTCGCTGGCCTTGTCTCTGATCTCATAGCTGCACCTCCTTCCGCTTCATGATGATCAGCTGGGTGCCCGTCAGGAGGAGTATGGCGAGGAAGAGCAAGGTGGCCTTGGCCGTGGCCAGCCCGGCCAGCTTGCGCGCGAAGGCGTCGAAGAAGATGTCCATCACGAAGGGCACCGTCCCCACCGCGTAGCCCGAGGTTCCCACCATGGCATAGACGAGGTCGAAGCATTTGAGGGCATTGGCGATGGAGATGAAGATGCACACCGTGAAAGCCGGCATCAGTAGGGGCAGCGTTATGCGCTTCAGCCTGTCCCAGAAACCGGCGCCGTCGATCATCGCAGCCTCTATCACGTCGGGCGGGATGTTCTGCAGGCCAGCGAGGTACACGACCATGTAGTAGCCGGCGGCCTGCCACACCGATACGCCGACGAGAAGCCAGGGAGCCTTGGCGGAATCGCTCATCCATGTCTGTATACCCGTCAGCCTCGGAAGGAGGTGGAAAAAGATGAACGACCATATCAGGGCGACGACAATCATCGAAAGCACATTGGGCAGGAAGAACACCGAGCGCAGCACGTTGCGCGATTTTATCTTCCTGTCCAGTGCCATCGCGATCCAGAAGGCGAGGAGGTTGGCGAGAATAACGTTGCCTACGGCGAAAAAGATCGTGAAGCCGATGACGCCGAGGTCGAATTTTTTCGCCGTCCATGTCGAGGCGAGGAGGGTCTTGAATTCGCCAATTGCGAAGAGCTTTTCGGCGTTCTCGCCGATGTCCGCCCTGGCCGCATCTGAAAAAGCGGCCTTCGCCGTGAAATCGCCCACTGCGGCTTCCAGGGCGGCCCTGTTC
>JBAQLW010000295.1:0-6408 GCA_049302175.1 Rectinemataceae bacterium | reverse complement strand
ATACGACCACGTAGCCTATCGATTCTTTTTTCAGTTTCATTTCGCGCCTCCCTTCGCTGGGACGGCGGGCTTTTTCATGCCGTCGACGCCCATGTCGATGAGGGTGGCAAACGTATTGCCGAAAAGTATGGCGAAGCTCGTGCCCTCGGAGAAAGCGGAGAAGCTGCGTATCACAACCACGATCGCGCCGATGAGGGCGCCGTAGATGTAGTGGGAAGCCGGCCTTTTGGGCGCCGACACGAGATCGGTGGCCATGAAGACGGTGACGAAGAGGAAGGATCCGGCGAGGAGGCTCTCCATGGGCAGGGCCTGGGCGACGCCGCCGAAGAAGAGTGCCGCGTTCAGCGCGGCGGCGGCCACAATCGACGACACAATAATGCGCCAGCTGGCCGTTTTCGTGGCGATGAGGTAGACCGCCGCCGCGCCCACGAGGAGAACCATTCCCTCCCCCAGGGCACCCGTACGCTGGCCCAGGAGGAGGTCCAGGATGCCGACCTTCTGACCTGCGCGCATGGCTCCAAGCGGCGTCGCCGACGCCAGGGCGTCGACCACGCCAACGCCGAAGTTCCCGAAGCTCGTATAGGAGGCGGAAAGGACGACGGCGAAGGAGATATAGACGAAAGTCCGTCCCGTTATGGCCGGATTGAAGATATTGCGGCCGAAACCTCCGTACACGCTCTTGCCCATGGCCACGGCGAAGACGATGCCCACCCCGAGGATCCAGAGGGGCGTCTTGGGAGGGAAGGCGAGGGCATAGAGGGAGCAGGTGACGAGGACGGCCTCGCTCACCTTGCCCGATTTTTTCCTTTCGAAAACCCATTCCGTTCCTATGCCGAGGAGGAATACGACGAGGGCCGACAGCAAAGCTCGGTAGCCGTACATCCATATCGAATAAAGATATATTGGCACGAGAGCGTAGAGAACTCGGCGCATCATCGGCTGTTTTAGAAATTTGAGCACGGTGGAGTTCCTCCTCGCGGATAGAGTAGTATAGACGGGAAGAATTTGCAAATCAAAAAACGGGGGAATAGGCATGGAGACGAGACTAGTCTTCGATGATGACGAGAGCCTGAAGGACTTGAGCGTGGGCGTCGTAGAAGCGAAAGGTTTGAATTGGGCGGCGATGCCTGCGGGCGGGCGCTTTGACCAGGAACTCGTGGAAGCTAAGGCGCGAGGCGAGGCTCTCGTCTCGGCAAGCCGCAAGGCTGAGGTGCGCTCGATGCTGCGCCATGGGGCCTATAAGCCAGCCGGCAGAGCCAAGCCTTCCAGCGAGTATCTTCTCCAGGCCCTTCTGGAAGACGACTTCCCGACCGTCAACTATTTTGTCGACGCGGTCAACCTCGTCAGCCTCGTCACAGGATATCCCATCTCCATCATCGACCTCGGGAAGGCTGGCCCCGACCTGCTGCTGCGCCGCGCCCGCGCCGGCGAAAACTACGTCTTCAACGCGGGGGGCCAGATTATCGACCTCACCGACCTCCTCTGCGTCTGCCGGCGCTCCGGCGAAGCCTACACCCCCACCGCCAACCCCGTACGCGATTCCATGGCCACGAAGCTCTTCCCCGGAGCCGCATCGGCCGTTGCCTTCATCTACGCCCCAGCCGGCCCTGAAAACGCCGATCTTGAATCGGCCTGCGCCCGCCTCGCTGAGTATCTGGGCCAGGCGTCCTCCGGCGCCGAATGGCGGGTCATTGCCATAAAGTAGTCAAAGCGATACCATCTGCCCCGATGGAAATGCTGGATTCGAGCGACGAAAGCCTCAAGGTTGCCGGCGCGGCCCTGGCCGCGGGCAAGCTTGTCGCCATACCCACCGAAACCGTCTACGGCCTCGGCGCCGATGCCTTCAACGCCGTCGCCGTAGCCCGCGTATTCGAGGCCAAGGCCCGTCCGGCCTTCGATCCCCTCATCGTCCACATAGCGAGTCTCTCCGACATCGACAGGGTGGTGGCATCCTTTCCACCCAAGGCGAGGCTCCTTGCCGAAGCCCTCTGGCCCGGACCCCTCACCATGATCCTGCCCAAACGGAACGAGGTGCCCGACATCGTCACCTCCGGCCTCGACACCGTCGCCCTCCGCTTTCCCTCCCATATTCTGGCGCGGAAGATAATCGCCTACTCGGGAACGGTTGTGGCGGCGCCCAGCGCCAACCCCTTCGGCTATATCTCGCCCACCACCGCGGCCCATGTCGCCCGCACCCTGGGCGGCCGCATCGATTTTATCGTCGACGGAGGTCCATGCGCGGTCGGCGTCGAATCCACCGTCATCGACATGACAAGCGATCCGCCCAGCCTCCTGAGGCCGGGCGGCATGCCTCTCGAACGCATCCGCGACATCATCGGCGAGGTTCTGCTGCAGAAAAAAACAGGTGGACCCATCACGAGCCCGGGGCAGCTTAAGAGCCATTACGCGCCGCGGGCGAAGCTCACGCTGTACGACTGGAAGACCCTGCCCGGCGCCATGCTGACCGAGGCGGGGCAGGCCGCCCCTTCAGGCGGCTTAGCCTCCTTGGGTCGTTCGGCAGCCATCGTATTCGACGCGGACCGCGCGGCGGCCCTTGAGGCATCGGGCTGCTTCGGGCGAATCTGCGTGCTGTCGGAAAAGGGCGATATGGTAGAAGCCGCGGCTCGCCTCTTCGCCCTCCTCCACGAGCTGGATGGCCTGGGCTTCGAGACTATCCATGCGGAGCGCGTGCCCGAGGAGGGCCTGGGTCGGGCGGTCAACGACAGGCTCACCCGAGCGGCGAAAAAATAGGAAAATTCCGAAGTAAACCGGGGTTCATTGACAAACCATGCTCCAATGCCAACAATGAACCCAGCATGATAATAGCCCGATTCATCATCACTGCCCTCCTGTTCTTCTCCTGTGGCGCGCTTTTCTTCGTCTGCCTCCTGGCTATCCGGAAGCGCTCGACATCGGGCTTCCCGGCTATCCTGCTCGCCCTCGCGGGTCTGTTCGTGGCTATCTACGATATTGGCTACGCCATGGAAATCAACACCGTCGACATCGCCGAAACCTTCTTCTGGGTTCGATTCCAGCACTGGGGCATCCAGCTCGTAACCCCTACCTGGTTTCTCTTCGCGCTCCTCATCGTGAGGAAGAATAAAACTGTCTCCCCTTATATGGTCACCCTCATCTTCTTCCCTCCTATCATCGCCCTCCTAGCCTCCCAAACCCTGGGCGGCCTCAACCTTCTTCATTCCAATCCAGGCTTAGCCGGAGGGGAACTGCTCTCGCAATTCGTCTACGATAAGGGATGGGCTATGTATCTGGTCGTCATCGTCCAGAGCGCCTATCTGATAGCCAGCATCGTTCTTCTCGCCATTAGCTTCGCCAGAGGATTTCCCATACCGCGCAACCAGTCGGCCATCTACCTGCTGGGCACCGCGCTGCCCCTCGTTTCATCCCTCGCGTACAATTTCGACCTCACCCCTTATAACGCCGACACCACACCCATAGTCCTCGGGTTGAGCGTCCTGCTTTTCATGGTAGGCTTTTTCAAGGTAGGCCTCCTCGACATCGTGCCTCTCGCCCGCGATGTGATCTTCGAAGGCCAGGGCGACGGCGTCCTTGTCATCGACCGCAGGGGGCGGCTCACCGACTCGAACCAAGGCATGCGGTCGATCCTGCCAGCCCTCAATGCCACCGAACCCGGCGCTTCGGCCAAGGATACCTTCATCGGGCACGGAGCCTTGGAGGAACTGCTGGATCGCGATCCTCCTTCCACCATCGAGTACGAGGCTGAAACCCCTTCTGGTTCACGCATCTTCCATGTCACCTCGGCCTTCCTCCACGGAGCCTCGGGCAAAAGCCTGGGAAAGCTTCTCACCTTCCACGATGTCACCGAGATGAAGGAGCTGCAGCGGCGGCTTGAAACCATGGCAACCCACGACGAACTCACTGGCCTTTACAACCGACGGTATCTCAACGATTTCGCCGCCCGCGAGATCGACAAGGCTCGTGCCGAAGGCAGCGATTTTTCAGCCATCATGTTGGATCTGGACTATTTCAAGAAGGTCAACGACACCTACGGTCATGCGGCGGGGGATCTCGTCCTCGTGGCTGTGGCCAAAGCCTGCCAGCGCGGCCTGCGACACGACGATGTCATCGGCCGATTCGGCGGCGAGGAACTGCTCGTGCTTTTGCCGAGGACGCCGACCGAGGCCGCGGGCTTCGTGGCGGAAAAACTCAGAGTGGCCATAGAAGCTTGCCAGGTGCCCTATGATGGTCTAGCTCTTAGCGTGACAGCGAGCTTCGGGGTGGCCTCCTTGAGCCCCGCCTGCGCCACGCTCAAGGACCTTCTCATCGCCGCCGATATGGCCCTCTATAAAGCCAAGGATTCCGGTCGCAATAGGGTCTGTTGTTCCGCTGGCTCCGACTCGGCTGGTTCATCGACCGCTGGCGGCGCAGGGGTTGCCGGAACAAGGGTTGCCGGCGCAATGGTTGGCAGCGGCGTCGCCTCCACCAGATAGTCGAGCAGGGCTCGCGGATCGATTCCATAATGGATCTTCCCATAGGCGAGGCTCGCCTGGATGATATTCTTGGCATATTGCATGGGCTGAGCCAGATGCAGGGTCTCGAGGAGGATATCGTCGGCGAGTTCGCCCGATTCCATGGTCCATGCCATCATCCTGCTCGGACCTGCGTTGTACGCGAACATCGCGCGCATCGGTTTGCCGCCGAAGCGGTTCAGCATATACGAGTAGTAGGTCATCCCGATCCGGACATTGTCCGCCGGATTCGTGAGCGAGTATCCCGTCATCTTCAGACCCTTGGCCGTCTCGGCCGCCGTAGCGGGCATGAGTTGTGCCAACCCAACCGCGCCCGCGTAGGAGACGGCTTTCGGGTCGAATGCGCTCTCGGAGCGTATGATGCCATAGGCCAGGGCTTCAGGAATTCCGGGGATAGCCGCGCCCGAGACGACGATATCGTTCCATGCCTTGGGATAGACGAGACCGTAAAGCTCGGGATGCAGGGAACCCGCTCCCCGATATACCGCGTCGCGCGCCAGCCTCAGGGCCGCGTTGTGCTGCCCTTCCGTCGATAGCGCGAAGGCCAAACCCGCAATCACCGATTTGTCGATGCTGCCCAGGTAGTTCATCGCGAGGGCGGAGGCCATCTCGTCGAGGTCGTAATTGAGGTAATTCCTGATGAGGACGAGGGCTGACTGTATACCGCCGCCATTCGCGGCCGAGGCTCCGTTCGCGGCGGACAACGCCGATGCAACGGCCCCCTCGGTACCCTCGGGCTCTCCATCCCCTGCCGACGTGGAAAGGTCGGGCATATTCTCCAGGTAGGGCGGGCTGAGGCCAAGCCGCCAGGCGGACATCGTTCTGTAGTATTCCTCGGCATCCTTGTTTTCAAGGATAGCGCGGAAATACTCGCCAGTAATGGCAGCGCGCTCCTCCTCGGTCCTCTCCCTGACAAGGGCCAGATTCTCCTCGACGAGCCTCCCGCTTTGATACATGAGCCTCGTCTTCATCCCGGGCGAAACCCGCTCCCCAATGAGAATGAGAAGCGACAGGACATCGTCCCAGGATTTTTCCTTCAGGAGGAGCCTGTCATAGGATTCGATGATATCGTCGAAATAGGCCGCATCCTTCCAGTGAACCGAGGCCTCAAGCAGGGCTCCCAGCTCGAGGGAACGCCTGGCGCCGGCTCCTGCCTCCGATCCAGCCTCGAAAGAGGCTATGTCGTCGGCGGCCAGGCGCCGCATCGTGATGTCGAGCCAATACCACAGCGCCCCATCGGCGTCAGCTTCCGAAGGCGCGTTGTCGCTCAAGGACAGGAAAAGTATAGCCGCTTCCCGCCCGCGTTCCGCCGAAAGCCACAGTCGGGCAAGGTAATAGGCGGCTACCCAGAGCCTCTCCTCGGGTTTGCCCTCGCCAAGAACCGAGATTATAAGCTCGGGCAGATCGGAAACCGGAGCCTCGGCCGCTGCATTCATGGTGGTTGGGAAAAAATCCATGAAGAAAGCTATGCCTTCGTCCCTGGCCCCCGCGTTGATAAAAGACTTGCCCGCTTCGGAGAGGAGAAACCGTGCCACGCCCGGAGCATGGAGGGCTTCAGAGGCTCCAGAGGCATGCAGCCAGGCCTTGGCGAATTCCTTGTCCCGGTAGTCGGCGCGCATGAGACACAAATGTCTCGTCGTCTCATCCATATCCGGCGCCAAGGCGGCGAGGCGGAGAATCTTGCCGCCCCAGGAATCGGGCGAAGCCTGTCTGAGATAGGGAAGGGCGGACTCCCACCAGGAAAAATCCCCCAGGGAAGCCCTTGAGGAAAATTCGTGAAAAGCAAGCTCGTTCGCTTTCGATTTCGCCGTCGAAGGGAGGGCGGAGCGCATGGCGCCTATGGCTTTCAGGGAACCTTCGAAATCCCCCGCCGCAAAGCGATCCGTCATCAGGGTACGGT
>JBAQLW010000294.1:0-3128 GCA_049302175.1 Rectinemataceae bacterium | reverse complement strand
TGCTTATACACCGCAGCGTCGAGCATGGGGAGGAGTTTGTTGGCTGCCGTCCAGAGTTCTTTGTCAAGGTTTTCGAGGAACTGTTGCTCTGTTTGTTGCATCGGTGTTGCTCGCATTTTTCTAAGATGCCGTAAGTCTATTCTCAAGGTCTTTGGCGATCAAGGAACAGTTCCTGTATTAAAGTTTTCGAAATAGAGATTGTACTTCTTCCAGAATTGCTTGGGAACGGGAATGTCGTCTCGCCCTTCGATGACGGCGACGGCGTCACGGATTTCCTGCAAGCTAGCCCGGCCTGTATCATACATGAGCTTGAGAAGATCGATAGTGCTCATTACAGGAATGTCGAAGTCCGCCGCCAATGAGGTCATTGGTCCGTCATCGGTGACCACAACCGCTCTAAAGGTGAGGGCATAGGCCAGGCAGAAGTTGTCTACCGGTGATGTACCAAGCTGGAGATCGCGAGCCGTTTCCCGAATGTACTCAAGATTCGTGTCAATTTCCCCGCGGTTCTTGTGGCTTACACGAAGATGGTAGCCGCGGTCCTGGGCATACATCTCCGAGCTGGCCCAATGGAACTTACTTGCGAGCCGAGGATTGCGCTTGAGTTCCCGATCGAGGTCGGGGACGACGCGAAGCTTGCAGGGCGGAGAGCCAAAGATGGTTGAAATGAGCGGATGGAAAGAGTCCGCTATCCTGAGATAGGCGTTGGTATCGAGCAGAAACAATCGTTCATCGCTGGATGAGGTCACCGAGGATCGCCTTCGCGTCGGCTGGGCCGATACCGAGACTCGCAGCGACTATGCCTTCCGATTCCCCGTGTTCCGCTATGTAGGCGCGGAGGGCTGAATAGAAGGGGCTCTTGAAAATTTCTTCCGATGCGCGGATAAGATCGATCGCGTTCGGAGTATTTGAGGAAAAGATACTTGAGCTGACAAGGTCATATTCTTTATTAAAATTGGCGGTGGCGCCGAAGATAGCCTTGCCCAGAAGTCCTTCGTCTCCGCGTGAGCGAGCGATGGAGTCTATTCGCTTCGCAATAGTGACGGGCGATACGATGAGCTCCCGCGCGACAGTGAGGACACGCAGTATTCGCGCGCCCATATCGGAGAGTTCAGCGAGTCTTTCGAACTCCTCGATGGCAATATTCTCGGGAACGAGTATCGCGGAGGCGAACGCATCAGAGAACTTTTCCGCTTCTGGGCCATCGAGAAGCCCGGATGTCTTTGTGTGACCGAGCTCATGGAGCATCCAGAATTTGAAATCGAAAAGTTTGGTATCAAGGTTGAGATAGATAATTGTCGTCTGCGAATCCGGCAGATAGACATGGAGAGCGTTATCGAGGCTGTCTTTCTCGCCCCAGAGTACGGGGACAAGAATTGCCTTGAGCTCGCGGAACAGGCCAATGATATCTTCGAAACGGATCTGTTTCTCTCCGCAGCCCATCGCGGCACGCGTTTCCCTGGCGGCTTCTTCTAGGTAGGATGTTTCGTTGCGTGGCGAGATGAGGCGTGCAGGAGCGCTGAGGCGACGGAAGGGGAGATAAGGAACCAGCAGGCTCGCTGCGTGTCCCAAGCCCTTGGCGCGTTCTTCATCCTCGGCCTTTACCTTCGCGTTGCCATGCTTCCGATAAGCTACAACCGGCTCAGCGACTCCATTGCTTGAAACGAGTTCCGAATAGCTAAGGGTGAGGAGTTTGCCGAGGCGTAGCAAAAGAGCTGGGCGGGGGAATTTCTTGCCTCGCAGCCATTCTGAAACAATGGTTTTCGATACACCCAGCGAAGCGGCAAGAGCGGCTGCATTCAGCCCCAAATCCTGCATAGCCTGCTCGATTCGATCGAGGGAAAGTCGTTTATCTGCCACGTATAGAATGTATCACAGCAGTAAACTTTCGTCAACTTTAAAATTATTCACTTTCTTGTTTACTCGATTACGTGATCGCTTCAGTATGGGCACCTGAAAAAACGGGGGTCGACGCTCCGCAGGCCTGCAAGGCCGAGGACTGTCGATCTCCGTTTTTTCAAAGGCGGTCCCCATGCGTGAAGGCGACACATTATTAGCGCGCTCCCGCGGGCTGGTTCATGAAGGAGCCGTGCTCCCCCTTTGATGTTGCGCTCTATCGCCTGATCTCGGAAAAGCCACAGTAAGGAATAAGCGCGTTCGGCATGGCGATGGAGCCGTCGGCGCGCTGGAAGTTTTCCATGACGGCGATGATGCCGCGCGAGCAGGCGATGGCCGTGCCGTTGAGCATGTGGACGTATTTATTTTTACCGTCCTCGTCCTTGTACTTGATGTTGAGGCGGCGGGCCTGGAAATCGGTGCAGTTGGAGGTCGAGGTGACTTCGCCCCATTCGCCTCCGTTGCGGCCGGGCATCCAGGCTTCGAGGTCCCACTTGCGGTAGGCGGGGGCGCCGAGGTCGCCCGTGCAGGTGTCGACGACGCGGAAGGGAATGCCGAGGCCCGAGAATATCTCTTCCTCGATCGAGCGCAGGTATTCGTGGGTGGCGTCGGATTCCTCGGGCAGGGTGTAGGCGAACATCTCCACTTTGGTGAACTGGTGGACGCGGTAGAGGCCTTTCGAGAATTGGCCTGCCGAACCCGCCTCGCGCCTGAAGCAGTGGGAGACGCCCGCGAGCTTGAGGGGCAGCTTGGCCTTGTCGATGATGGTGCCCGAATAGTAGCCGCCGAGGGTTATTTCGGCAGTGCCGATGAGGCAGGTATCCTCACCCTCGATCGTGTAGATGTTGGATTCAGGCCCGCGGGGATTGAAGCCTATGCCTTCGAGGATTTCGGTTCGGGCGATATCGGGGGTCTGGAAGAGGGTGAAGCCCTTCTTCATCAATATATCGAGGACATAACGGACGAGGGCCATCTCCAGGATAACCGCTTCGTTCTTGAGATAGTAGAACTTGGTGCCCGATACCCTGGTGGCGGTGTCGAAGTCGATGAGGTCGAGATCGGCTCCCAGCTCGACGTGATCCTTGGGCTCGAAGTCGAACTTCGTGGGCTTGCCTGAGCGCTTCACCTCGAGATTGTCCTTATCTTCCTTACCGCGGGGGGCTTCCGGATGGGCCATGTTGGGTATTTTAGCCCCCTCGACGGCGAGGCGGGCTTCCAGGTCGGCGAAGCGG
>JBAQLW010000293.1:0-2188 GCA_049302175.1 Rectinemataceae bacterium | reverse complement strand
AATCCGAGGAGCGCGACGCTGCCCTCCTCGTCACCGGATCTTTCTACCTCTGCGCGGAAGCCAAGGCTTTCCTCGCTACAAGAGACTGAGAAGGCTCTGAATCACGCCGATAAAGGCGCCCAGGATTCCTCCCAGCACCGTGATCCACGTTAGTTCGTTTTTTACGACCTGGAGTATGATCCTCTCGATGTCGGCCATGTCCAGCGCGTTGAGTTTTTCGACAACCATCGATCGAATGTCCAGCGCCTCCACCAGACGCCCCGCATGCGAGGAGAGCGCCTTCGTCACCGCCTCGGCCACGATTCGCGAAATTGCCCGCTTTTCATCGCTCCCGAGACCGAGGATCTCCCCTATCGACCTTCCCTCTATCCTTTGCGCGTAGGAAAGAAAAAAGTCCTTAAATACCGAAGAAAGCAGGTCGGTCGCGGAAAACATGTCGGCCGCCGGCTGCGGCACCCCCCCCGGCTGCCACCGCTTCTCCCCGGACTCGCGAATAGGCTCACCCGATAAACTGTTAGCTATTCCCTCACCCAGCGCCTCGGGGAAACCAGGCAAAAGCTCTGAGAAAGATTTTTCGGCGATGTTGCGATAGCGTTGTTCCACGCTTTCGGCGAAACTTTCCTTTTCAAGGCTCATTCCCTTGAAAAATAGTCCTAAGGCTTTCTTGAGTTCAGGCTGGGGCAGAATACCCGCCAGTGGGGCCGATGAATGCGGAATTCTCGGAGTCAACGCGTAGCTGAGCACCGAGGCGACGATTTTGTCGGCCATTTCCGGGCCTTTCAAGAGCTGTGTTATGGTTTTAGAGACATCACTGATCGTGTCGGGCATCATCTCGTTCAGGGTTTTCTCGTAATTCGCCGCGCTGACGATGAGGCGCTGCAATGGACCCAGCTTTGCTATCGCTTTCTTGACGATATCCCTGCCAGCGAGTTCAAGGTCGGCCTTTACCGCTTCGCTGCCGAGGATTTTTTCCACAATGGGAAGGAGACTCGCATAGAGCGAGCGCGTTCCAGTCTCTATGAGGGGCGAAAGGGTTTTAGGGGAGACGAGGGGTCTTGCGTCGCGAGGAAGCTCAAAGAGCCTGTCCAACAGGGCATCCATCATCTCCTGCCTGTCGGTCCTGCCCCATTCCCCCGCGAAACGATCTGCGATTTCTCTCACCTTCCCCGGGGGAAGGAAGCTGCCGATCGGGATCCTGCCCGCTGCTGCGGCGGCGCGGCCCAAAGCCTCGGCTAAGGATGCCCTGAATTCTGCCGAGCGCAGGATTGCGTCAAGCGAATGGGCGACGATGCCGCCCGCCTCCGTTCCCTTGAATTTTTCCGCGGCTGCGCCGCCGGCCAAGGATTTGGCGAGGCTGGAGGCATCGCCGTCTAGAAAATCGTCGATTATGAGATAGAGCGCCTCCTCGATTTTCGTCTTCAGCGCTGGCTCATCGAGACGGGCTTTGAATACTTCGGGAGAGAGCAGCTCCCGCGAGACTGTATCGCCAACGCTTTCGGAAAGGCGCAGGCGCTCCCGCGGAAGAATACCGGGAGTGAATGGCAGCTTGAACCTGCCGACATGGACAGGCCTGAGCGGTCTGAACAGCATCTTGATGGCGAGCCAGTTGGTGAAATAACCGATCACTGCCCCTACAAGAGGCGGCATAATCCATGTCTTGAAGAAATCCATGAGCCTTCCTTGGATTTATTTGGCTTGAAGCGCGGCAATCGCGTCGCGAGCCTGCTCTTCGGATGAGAAGATACTCAGATCGCTCGAATGTATCCATCCGACCGAAACAGCGCCTGAGGAAGCGTCATCATACCTGTACCAAAGACCTCCGACATCCTGCCCTTCGGGATCGATCCTTCGCTCCAGACATTGAAAAACGGTGCCTCTGCGGACAAGAGCCAGGTCGGGCGATCGCTTGTCGGGCAATTTTCTCGTGTAGGCGTAGGCCGAAGTCACCGCAGCCCAGCCAAGCCCCGAGGCGATGGAGGGATCGGAGGGCAGTTTCAGAGAGCGCGAATAGCCTCCTCTGGAGCAGCCGTGGAAAAGAGCGACCGACAGCGAGATGATGGTTATAAACAGCCCCACGGAGCGCCAGCCGCGAAATCTCAGTCTATGATTTCTTGCATTCTTTATCTGTTTCATGGGTGGTCCTGTTTGAATTTACAGCTTTTTAACGTAAATTAGAAGAGAAGATGAG
>JBAQLW010000292.1:0-3192 GCA_049302175.1 Rectinemataceae bacterium | reverse complement strand
GGCCGTTGGATCATCGGCGAGGCGGGCATCACGCTGTATACCGTCAATTCCGTCAAGACGATACCCGGCATCCGCACCTATGTTGGAGTTGATGGAGGCATGGCCGACAACATCCGTCCCGCTCTCTACGAGGCGAAATACCACGCGCTCTGCGCCAACAAGGCTGAATCGGCGCGCACCGACAATACCACCGTCACCATCGTCGGCAAATGCTGCGAAACGGGCGACATCCTCATCCGCGATATCGGCCTGCCCGATCCCCAGCCCGGCGACATCCTCGCGGTCTTCTCGACAGGCGCCTACAACCACTCCATGGCCTCGAACTACAACAGACTGCCCCGTCCCGCCGTCGTGATGACGAAGCACGGCAGCCATCGACTTTCCGTACGTCGCGAAACCTACGAGGATGTCATAGCCCGCGAAATTTGATCCAGGGATGGAGGAATTCCCAGATGCGAGATATGAAGGCGGCGCGCGAATTCATGGTGCTGAGCCAGATCGCCGCTCGTGGCATCGCCGACACTAGGGTACTTTCTGCCATGAGAGCCATGCCCCGACATCGCTTCGTTCCCGCGGAATACGAGGACTTTGCCTACGATGATCGTCCGCTGCCCATCGGCTATGAGCAGACGATATCGCAGCCCTATATAGTGGGCCGCATGCTTGAGGCGCTCGCCTTGCGGGGCGGAGAGGAAGTCCTTGAAATCGGCGCCGGTTCGGGATACCAGGCTTCTCTTCTTGGCATGCTCGCAAGGCAGGTGTGGAGCCTCGAAAGAATTCCGGCGCTAAAAGAGCGCGCGTCGCGGCTGATCGAGGAACTTGGATTAAAAAATGTCGCCATACTCCTGGGCGATGGCTTTGCAGGACTCCAAAAGCAGGCTCCCTTCAATGCCATAATAATATCGGCGGCGCCCGTCAGTATCCCCCCTGCGCTGTTCGAGCAGCTCTCATCCGAAGGAGGAGTCCTGGTCAGCCCGGAAGGTCCGCCTGGGTGTCAAGACCTCGTGCGCATAACGCGAAGAGGTCCTCGCTTTTTTCGCGAAAACCTCCTCGATGTGTCCTTTGTGCCAATGCTACCGGGAATCACTCCTCAGACGACTTGATTGTGGTTCGTCCCCGCGCGGCAGAAGAGAAGAGGAGTAGTTCTCGATGTTTAATTCACCAAATATTCCATTGCATTCCATTTATCACGACTGAGCCGATCCGGGATCCGACTGGCGAATGGCCAGCAGGCTTGTATAGCCAAATATTCAGCTGCCAAACGTAGCATGTCCGTTATTGTTGCCGATGAATATCGATGGAAAAGACACCGTTGAGGTTGTCGAGGAACCATTCTGCTGCCGTGGTTGTCGTCGCAGGGATGAGATCTTTCATGAGATCCGACATCGCCGGACAACCTGAAAGCAATAGCGCCAATGCAACCGATGCAAATACCAGTGAGGTGTTCTTCTTTTGTTTGCCCTACTATTATGTTCTTTAGAGTATCCCATCGGTCGATTGTTTTGTAAAAAGTAAAAATTTATCTATTTTGATATTGAAGTTTCTACACTGCCCAGGACTCCCTGCCAGAGTCCCGCATCTGGTATACTGCTGTCATGCAAGATGCCGAACTTGAAAGCGCCAAAATGGAATTGCGCAAAACCGTAAAAGCGATCCTCAAGGCCATGGATGATGAGTCAAGGGAAAGCCTGAGTCATCGGAGCGTCGAAAACCTCATGGCGCTTCCTGGATATGGAATGGTGGACATTATCCTGGCCTTCCTGTCCATGCGGGAAGAGGTGCAGACCGCCAGCCTGGTAGATCAGGGTCTTATTGAAGGGAAGGTGGTTGCGGTGCCCAGAATGGGCTTCACCGCTGAAAAGGGCGATTTTCTGGAATTTATACCGCTTCCATCAGACTATACCAGCTGGCCTCTGGACCGCTTCGGCATCCCCGAACCACCCAAGGATGCCCGAATGCTCTCACTGGAGGAGCTGGGGAGATCTCGTGTCGTGATTGCGGTGCCGGGGCTCGCCTTCGACCTCTTTGGAGGGAGGATGGGCAGGGGCAAGGGTTACTACGACCGTTTTCTGGCGATGGCGAGGGCCGCGGCAGCCCAATACGGCGGATCTCTCGCCGTCTGCGGTCTATGTTTCGAATCGCAAATAGTGGAGGTTGTGCCTATGGAGCCCTGGGATCAGCGGGTGGATTATCTGGCTACTGAAACCGGGCTGAGAAAGATTGACAATTGACCGGTACGGAAACATTTTCCGATATAGAAAATCATGCATGTCTATATCGGGCTGAGAGGATTTGAACCTCCGACATCCTGGTCCCGAACCAGGCGCGCTAGCCCCTGCGCTACAGCCCGTAAAAGAAAAAAACCCGTCAGAACTGACGGGTTTGATCGCCTCCAGAAAGGCGAATCGGGAGCGACGGGGCTCGAACCCGCGATCTCCGGCTTGACAGGCCAGCGCGATAAACCAGCTTCGCTACGCCCCCGTGTCATTGCTGACGAGAACGAAATATATATGGATAAGGGGTCATTGTCAATAGGATACGATTATCGCTCCCGATTTTTCATCGATGTTCCTGGCCGCGACGGGAGCCTTGGGCACAGGCTTCCGGCCTATGCTCAGCGCATCCGCGAAGTGGGTTTTCTGGTTTTCGGCGCCGTGCCGGCCTGCTGGATTCTGGGCTTTCGGAGCTTTTCGGGTGGAGCCTGGACGAGGGGCAGTCGCGGAATTGGGGGCAGACGTGCGGGCTACAGGCATGCGCAGTAGATCCCCGCTCGCGAAACCCTGAGACAGGGGTGAATAGCTGACGAGACTGTATCCTTCCTCCGAGCAGGCGTAGCGCCCCAGCCTGCGGCCGGGCAGGGGGAACTCCTCGGAGACAACCCTCAGCAGCCCTGTCTTCGCCGGGAGTTTTTTCGTTGGGCTGGAAGCGGGGTCCAGGAGGGGCAAATCCGGGATGCTGGCAAGGAGATAGGAAAAAACGAGCTTTTCCTTGGGCAACCCTGCCTCGTCCGACAAGGCTTTAAGCCACTTGGGGGCGCTTTCCGTGCCGATAGTGAAGTGGCACCAGGGATACTTGTCCCTGTGCTTGGGCATGAGCACGTCGGAGAGGTTTTTAGCAGACGCTCCGGGAGGAGGCTCGCTGCCGGGCGTCGCCAGGCTTCGAAAGAGACCAGGCATGGGACAGGCGCGCCCA
>JBAQLW010000291.1:0-1585 GCA_049302175.1 Rectinemataceae bacterium | reverse complement strand
GAGGAAAGCCGTGACGATGGCGCCCAACCGACAGGATTTCAAGGCTGACGCGGCACGGATCATCCCCGCCGCCACACCTGCATTGCCTTCATTCCAGAAACCAAGAGAACTGGTCATGAATTTCCGGATCAGCCAGGATAAAAAATATCAGGTATTCGAAGCCGGACGGTGGAAGGATTTCTTCTGGAAAGGACTCAATCTCGGGGCGGCCCTGCCGGGGAAATATCCTTCGCAGTTTCCCGGAAAGGAAGTATACGCCGAATGGATTGCCGCGATGGGCGAGTGCGGATTCAATCTCATCCGCGTGTATACCATCCACCCGCCCGCATTCTATGAGGCCTTGAGGGAATACAATCTCGGCCATGCCGCTCCGCTCTACCTGGTCCATGGCGTCTGGGCCGAACTTCCGCCCAACGACGACTTCATGGACCCTGGCTGGCTCGGCGACTGGAAGGCCGAGATGCGCTCGGTGATCGATCTTCTCCACGGCCGAGCCGACCTCCCGCCCCGACCGGGCCATGCCTCGGGATCCTACAGGGCCGATGTCAGCAGGTGGACAGCAGGGATCATTCTGGGAAGGGAATGGGAGCCCGACAACGTCGACATCTTCAACCGGCGCCGGCCCGATTTTCTGACCTATAAGGGGAACTTCGTCAGCTGCGCCTCAGACAATCCCATGGAATCATTCCTCGCCCTCGCCATGGATTATTTCCTGGAATACGAGAGCGAAACCTACACTACGCAAAGACCCATCGCCTTCACGAATTGGCCGACGCTCGACCCGCTCCATTTCAACGCGGAGGCGACGCGCGCGGAAGAGAGCGAATTGCGCAAAAAGCTCGGGCTGCCCTACGCTGCCGGAAAGACGGTGGAAATACTCGAATACAACAACGACTCGATATCGCTGGACATGGAGCATTTTTCGGTCGGTCCCAAAAACATGGCGGGTTTATTCGCGAGCTACCACGCGTACCCCTATTATCCCGACTTCCTGAATCTGGACGCGAGCCTGAAGTCGGGCAGGGACGCTCAGGGTCCGAACTTCTACAAGGCCTATCTCGACCTTCTCGTCGCCCACCATACAAAACATCCCGTTGTCATCAGCGAATTCGGCGTGCCTTCCTCGAGGCTCGTCGCGCATTGGCAGGCTCAGGGGATGTCGCATGGAGGACTGGACGAGACGGCGCAGGGCGCCATAGATGCCCGGCTGCTCTCGAACATCAGGGAAGCCGGCTGCGCTGGAGCCGTGGTCTTTGCCTGGATCGACGAATGGTTCAAGAAGAACTGGCTGGTGATCGATTACGAGAAGCCGCTCGACCGGAAACCTCTCTGGTATAACTTCCAGGACGCCGAGGAAAACTACGGCCTTATGGGATACTTCCCCGGCAAGGCGGGACCTTCGATACTCATCGACGGCAAATCGGCCGATTGGGAGAAAGTGCCTTTGTATCAGAGCGCGGGCGGGCTTGCCCTGAAGGTACTGGCCGATGAGGGCTGGGTGCATCTGGGCATCTTCTGGCAGGGCGGCGATTTTCGCTCCAAGGGCTTCCTCGTCGGCGTCGACACCCATGACCAGGTCAGGGGA
>JBAQLW010000290.1:0-1822 GCA_049302175.1 Rectinemataceae bacterium | reverse complement strand
ATAAAGCATCGCGATTATCGAGATCAGCACCGTAAAAACCGTGCCCACTCCCGCGAGCATGATCATCCATTTATTGTCCATGCTTTTCCCCCCACCATCAAACGGGCATGTTCCCGTGCTTGCGCGCGGGAAGGGTCTGCCGCGTGCCGAGAAGCATGGTGAGGGCAGAGCAGAGCCTGGCTCTTGTCTGGGCAGGGTCGATGACATCGTCGACATAACCGCGCACGGCCGCCTTGTAGGGGTTGGCGAATTTATGCTTGTATTCGGCGATCTTATCTTTCCTGGCCAAGGCCGGATCGGCAGACTCCTCGATCTCCTTCTTGAAGATGATGTTGGCCGCTCCGTCCGGTCCCATGACGGCGATCTCGGCCGTGGGCCAGGCGAGAACCTGATCGGCGCCGAGGTGGCGGGAGCACATCGCTATATAGGCACCGCCATAGGCTTTTCGCAGGATGACGGTGAGCTTGGGCACCGTCGCCTCTGAGTAAGCATACAGGAGCTTGGCTCCGTGCCTGATGACGCCGCCATGCTCCTGTCCCACGCCGGGAAGGTAGCCCGCCGTGTCGGTGAAGGTGACGAGGGGAATGTTGAAGGAATCGCAGAAGCGGATAAAACGCGAGGCCTTGTCCGACGCGTTGATGTCGAGAACGCCGGCCATGACGGCGGGCTGGTTGGCGATTATGCCCACCGATCTTCCCCCCAGACGGGCGAAGCAGATGACGATGTTCTTGGCGTAATCGGGCTGTACCTCGAGGTAGTCGCCCGAGTCTACGACGCGCTGAATGACGTTTCTTATATCGTAAGGCTTGTTGGGAGAGTCGGGCATGAGGCCGGCGAGCTCGGTGTCAGCCCTGAAGGGATCGTCGCCGTTCTTCACAAGCGGCGTGTCCTCGATATTGTTCTGGGGCAGGAAGGAGAGAAGCTTGCGTATGCCCTGGATCGTCGCTTCCTCGTCCGCGAAACGGAACTGGGCTACGCCCGATATTTCCGTGTGGACGCGGGCGCCGCCGAGATCTTCCGACGACACATCCTCGCCGGTGACAGCCTTGATTACCTGGGGTCCCGTGATGAACATGTTCGAAGAGCCTTCGGTCATGAAGACGAAGTCGGTGAGGGCAGGCGAATAGACGGCGCCGCCCGCGCAGGGTCCCATGATGACGGATATCTGGGGTACGACGCCCGATGCGAGGGTGTTCCGGTAGAAGATGTCGCCGTAACCGGAGAGGGCATCGACGCCTTCCTGTATCCTGGCTCCGCCCGAGTCGTTGATGCCGATGCAGGGGCAGCCGACCTTGACGGCCATGTCCATAGCCTTGCAAATTTTGGCCGCGTGCATTTCGCCGAGTGATCCGCCGATGACGGTGAAGTCCTGGGCGAATACATAGACCGTGCGTCCGTTCACCGTGCCGTAGCCGATGACGACGCCCTCGCCCGGCGCTTCCACGCCCGCCATGCCAAGGTCAGTACAGCGATGCTCGACAAAGGCATCCAATTCTACAAAGGATCCCGTGTCCACAAGGGCTTCGATCCTTTCCCTGGCTGTCTTCTTGCCTTTCGCGTGCTGGGCGGCAATGCGCTTGGGGCCACCGCCCGCAAGCACCTTTGCGCGCCGCTCTTCAAGCTCCCTAAGCTTTTCATCCATATGCGCCGACCATCCTTGCTTCCGCTCTCCAGGCGAGCCTTCGAATTGCGCCATGTCCCGGACAGCAAATTTGCTTACTAATGCTGGTTTCGGAGTATAAACCCGGAATAAAAAAATATCTATACCTCTAGATAATACCAATATATATATTATATATATATATGAATAATAATATATAAT
>JBAQLW010000289.1:0-2258 GCA_049302175.1 Rectinemataceae bacterium | reverse complement strand
GGAGTACGCAATGCCAGATTTCACTATCGAGACCCTGGGCGCATGCTCGATCGATTCGCCCCTCCCACATCCATGCCGACATCGTCGACGATATCTACAAGATCGGCGGCACCCTCCTCGGCACATCGCTGGGAGGCGGCGACGGCACGCAGAAAGAGGCGATCTCCATAGCCAAAGAGATCGAGTTCGTCGAAAAGACCTTCGGCTTCGACACGGCTGTCGTCAAGGCTTCCGAGGCTGTCGCGGCAGCCCATATGGAAGCCCATTCCCAGATCAACCCGAAGCCGTATGCATCCTCCGCGCGAACGCCGAGGGTACGCTTAAGATTTCAACTATTATAGGCTCGGTCAGCGCGCCTTGACCTTGAGCCTGAGATAAACCTGCTTGCCCGAATCGGTAGGGCTTGCCCTCTCGTCGATCTCGAAGAGGGCCGAGGCCTTGATGAGATCGCCCAGCTTCCTGAAGCCATAGTTGCGCGGATCGAATTCGGGCTGCCTGTTGGCGATGTAGGTGCCGACCGCGCCCAGGTAAGCCCAGCCGAACTCGTCGGCCGCATCTTCCACGGCGCTCTCGAGGAGGGCAGTCATCCTGCGGTCAGTCTTGATGTCGTTCTGGCTCTGGATCTGGTTCCGGCTGTGCTGCTCCTTCTCGGCCTTGCTCTCTTTTTCCTTTTCATCCTCATCCTCGCGCAGGATTTCGGTGTAGACGAACTTGTCGCAGGCGGCCACGAAGGGTTTGGGCGTCTTGCGCTGACCGAAGCCGAGGACGAGCTTGCCGTCCTCCCTCAGCCGCGCGGCGAGCCGCGTGAAATCGGAGTCGCTCGACACGACGCAGAAACCGTCCAGGCTTTCGGTATAGAGCAGATCCATGGCGTCGATGATCATCGCGCTGTCAGTGGAATTCTTTCCCGAGGTGTAGGAAAACTGCTGGACGGGCTGGATCGCGAATTCGAGGAGCTTGTCCTTCCACGAACGGAGGTTTGTATTGGTCCAGTCGCCGTAAATGCGCTTCACGCTGGCGACGCCGTATTTCGCCACTTCGGCCAGGAGACCCTCGACGATCTTGGCCTGGGTGTTGTCCGCGTCTATGAGGACAGCCAGCTTCAGCTGGCTCTGTTCTGTTTTCATCATTCTTCTCCTAGAAGGAATCCCTTGCGCAGGTTCACCTGCATCATCGAACCGACCCTTATCGAAAGGGCCGCGCCGCTCGACACATCCTCACCTTCGAGGATGTAATCGCGTTCGGTCTTCTGAAGGCTGACAGGCCTCAAGGCAGCGGCTATGACTTCGCCTTCGCGGGTCCATCGGATATCGAGCCTTGAGTACTTGGACTTGAGGGCTGTCTGGATTATCCGGATCTTGCCGTTGAAATCCAGGCCGCGCGCCGAAAACCCCGCTTCGGATGAACCGGCTGACTCTCCCGAGCCCGCATCTTCAGCTTTGACCATAGCATGGAGCTGGTCCAAGGTATAGATTAGCTTTCTCCTAAGCCTTTTCTCCAGCTTTTCCCTGGTCGCGTCGGGGAGTTTGAGCCTGTCGATTTCGGCCAGCAGGAATTTCTCCGGCGAGGGACCGGCCTCACCCAATAGAGGGGAAGCGCCGCTTTCCGCGAATTCCAGGGCTGTCGGACCGACCTGAGCCGCGGGAGAGGGCTGAAGGCTATGAGCATCGTGCTTGGCGCTGCGCGCCGCCGCGGGCTGAAGGACCGCTGACACGCCGGCCTCGGCGGGTGGCGGGCGGTGGCTCTTCGTCGTGGCTCCCCTCGCCGAATTGCGCAGGGCCGGGGGAGGCAAACCGATATCCATAAGCGCTTTTTCAATCGCCGCCGCCTGGATATTGCCGAAGTAATAGAGCCCCTCGCTGAGCATCTCGTGGGGAAATCGCGCCAGCACACCGCTTTGCTCGATGATTCTGGCCGAGGCTGGATCGGCCGAGAGCATGTAGCCTCTGAACAGCCTGATCGAATTGTACTCATCCTCCCAGGCGCCTACATCGAAGCTCAGAGACTGTGGAACGGGCATGCCGCTCAACCGTTCAAGGGTTCGTAGAATGTCGTCTAACGACCTTCCCGACGCGAATGCCCTTCGCGCGGAGGCGCGCGTGATCTTGAGCGTCCAGGCACCCGAAGCCGATCCGAGGATGCCGATATCGAGGAGGGCGACAAGATCGCGGAGGGAGGCCGAGGGAAGGACATGTATCAATCCTGCCCCATCGATGGAGACTGCTCTGCCTTCATCCTCGGGCGCCGCGCGCCAGGAG
>JBAQLW010000288.1:0-4226 GCA_049302175.1 Rectinemataceae bacterium | reverse complement strand
GAGTTCCACGTGGGTATCGGTCATATCCTGGATTTCGTCGCAGACCACGAGGTCCCACAGGTCGGGCGAGGGGGAACGCTTTCGTTCCGCCAGGGCGCGCTTGGCCAGATCTATTTCGTCGTAAAGCCCACGCTCTTCGAGTTTTTTCTGATAGTACAAGGCGAGGGAGTACAGTTCGGTTCTGTCGTGGAGAAAAATAGGCGCGCGTTTTTCGCCGATGTAGAGGTATTCCTCGAGCGAGAGAAGGGGGCGGGAGAATAGCTCCTTTTTCTTTTTCAGGAAGTCGAGGGCGCGGATGATCGCCTGATTTTCGCCTTCCTGCGGGCTGGAACCCACCGCGTTGGCAAATGCCTCCAATCCTTCGAACGACGTTGCTGATGCCACGATAGCGTCGAGCTTCCCTCCAAAGGAGAATCTGGAAAAATCGGCGAGTTCGGCCGCCAATTCCTGCCTTTCGCGCGAGGAGGCGGTTCCCGAACAGAGCTTTTGCGCCACTGTTTCCAGCCGCTTCAGGGAGAACGGCGGCATGGCTCCCTTGATGATCGAGCGGATTTCCTCCCAGAGCAGTTCGGGATCGAATTTTCTGGACAGGGGGTTGGCCAAAATGAGGGTCTTGAAGGCTTCGAGTCCCACCAGCTTCGTAGGATCGGCGAGGGGGCTGGAGCCGGGGATACAGCGCCGCTGCGTCTCATCGATGGTGAGGAATTCGGGGAAGGGGGGCTTGTCTTCAAGGTCGTTGCCGCGCATCAACCCTTGATAAAGCCTTGCGGCAAAATCCCTTAAATAGGGGCTGTAGGTGGCGAACAGCCGTTTCCTGCCGAGGAATTCCTTGCGGGAAAGGTAGTAGAGGGCGATGGTTGTCTTGCCCGAGCCCGCGGTGCCCGAGAGGAGTATGGGCGGTTCGCTGTCGAGGATGGAATACTGTTCCCGTGACAGAAAGAGCTGATACTCAATTTCCTGGTCAGCCTCCACGGAAATGGCCCTCTCCCAGTCCGCATCATCCAGGACGTTCCATTTCTGGGGCCCATAATCGGATTCGACCTTGTCTTCCAAGCTTTCCTGGCTGTGCCAGGATTCTTGCACGGCATCGAGATACAGGGTGTCGATCTGCTCTTCCGCGGATGAGGGAAAGTCGAGGAAGGGGGCGTTGTCGGGCATTCCGAGCCTGGCTTTACGATCCACATCATCGTGCTTGAGATATGCCCAGATATAGGCCGCGCTGCGATCGCCATACTTTCCCAGGGTGAAAAGGACGCGGTCCCCTTTGGAAATCCGGGCTTCGAAGAGGACCTTGGGCTTCACTCCCGAGAGCTTTTTGACGAGGATTCCGCCTTCCCAGATGCCGGCGGCGAGAAATCGCATTTTTTCGGCGAAACGCTGTTTTTCGGACTTGTGCATCGCGGAAAATTTGGCTGAGACCTTTTCGTTCAAAAATACTTTGTACGGATCGTCCATCAATGCTACCAATCGTTATCAGCGTAACGCTCTGCCGTGCGGCGGCGTATCGCTTTCTGGCGCGAAGGCATGATGGCTTCGAGCTCTCCGAGGGCATTTGTATACTCAAGGAGCCCCTCGATTCTTGCGTCGTTGGAGGAGAGGAATTTCTGAATGAGGGGATCGCCAGGCAAGGGGGCTTGATTCAGCTTGTAGCAAATATTGAGCAGCTCGATCATTTTTTTCATCTGCGTTTCAACCCGTTTTTGGTCTTTATCGCTCAGGGAAAGAAGGCCGTCCCTGACGATGCGCATCCAGAGGAGGAAGGGTTCGTAGATGTCCATGAGGTCCTGGCGGAGGGTGTTGACGGCGGGATTCTTGAGGATGGTGAGGTTGAAGTTATCCAGCAGTTCCGAGGCTGCTTCGACGGCGCTCGCCCAAAGGGCTTTTTGGTCGGCTTCGGAGATTCTGGTATACTCGATGCCGGCGAACGTTCTTTTGAGGGCTTGGTCGGTGGCTTGTTCCCGGAGGGCTGTATCGGAGGCGAGGGATTTTTTGGTGATTTTGATTTCGTCTGAAAATCGGGAGAGTTCAACCGTGAGGAAGAACTCGATGTCGCCATCATCCATCGAGAGATCCTGCTCCTCGGCCAGGCGGTGAAATCTTTCGCCCGGAGTCAGGAGGGGATCGTCGACGCCGCCCATGTCGCGGATGCCGAGGACGAAATCCTCCAAAATGGCGCGCTGTTCATTGGTAAGGTCGTCGGGGTTGGTGCTGAAGGTGGCGCCCATTTCCTTGGCGAAGTTTTCAAATGCCTCGTAATTTTTATCGGCGGTTTTCATGGTGTTTGTACAGTATATCATCGGCGGGGGCATTTCAAGGCGGGTTTTGGGGAAGGGGAGGACAAGATAACGGGATTGGGCAGGATATACGGGAATAGGATTTAGGTAAAGAGAAGAAAAATGGAAACGCGATTCTTTAACAAAAGCTTCTTCCTGTCGGTCCTGGTGGTCCTGGTATCCCCTATCTCCCGGGCGCCTTCTTCTCGGAAGGTGTATAGTCCCTGAACTTGCGCTTGAAGCTTATGTCCTGGGGCCCGAAGTTGATAAGGAGACCTGTGGGCGTATTGGTGGCTTTAAGGTAGTTCACGAGCTGTATCTCATGCACCTTGTTGATGGCTTCAATGGCCTTGAGCTCCAAAATCACCTGGCCGTTGACGATGACATCGGCGAAGAAAAAGCCGATCATAGTCTTGTCGTAATACACCTCTATCGGGGCTTCGATGATGAAGGGCAGCCGAGCCTTGTGCAATTCTATGGCCATCGCCTGCTTATAAACAGATTCCAGGAAGCCCGCGCCGAGGGTGTTGTACACCGTAAAGGCACAGCCGATGATTTTTTCGGTGAGAGGATCGTCCACCATGCCTATATGACGCGTAGCAAGAGGGCTTTTGATTCAATATGGGGATAATAGGACAATCAGGATTTACTTCAACCCAACATTTTAGATATATGAACCAAAAAATTTCTCCTGGATACCGATATGTAATTTCTTCAGTTCCTCTACCCTGGACTTGGGGCAGACGAGGGTTGCGTCAGCCGGGTGCACGATCACCATATCTTCGCTCCCGAGGCAGGCGACAAGGTGCTCGGGCTCCGAGGAAACAACGAGGGTACCCCTGCAGTCCTGTAAGGCAGTCGATGCCTGCCCTTCGCTGGAAGCAGCCAGCATGGTTGCATTGCCCCATTCGTCAGTTTCCGCGAGGGTGCCGTATGCTGTCCAGGAGCCAATATCCCTCCAATCGAGATCGAGAGAAATGCAGGCGATGCGTACATCAGGATCCAGGGAAGCGGGCTCCATGATGCCATAATCGACCGATTTTTTTTTGATGGTTGGATATATCTCGGCCAAAAGTTCATCATGACTGACTAGGTTGGAGCTGTTCGTGATCCGGTTGATGGCATCGGCGATCTCGGGTTCGTAGCGCTCCAGTAGCTCAAGGAAGCGGGAAGCTTTCCAGACGAACATGCCAGAATTCCATTGATAACGGTCTGGACCGGCATCGAGATACGACTGCGCGACAGCAAGCTCGGGCTTCTCCTTGAATCGGCGCACGAGCAGGGCGCCAGGATACCCATCGAGCGGTTCGCTCAATTCAAGATAGCCATAGGATGTTGCCGGGAAGTGGGGGCTTACCCCAAACGTAAGCAGTATATCTGGGGTTTTTTCAACGAGGAGGAATGCTCGATCAAGCGCCCTGCGAAATGACTCCACAGGCTTAATCACATGGTCTGAGGTCAGAAAAGCGACGATGGCATCGGAATCGGCTGCCCGCACCAGGGCGCAGGAATAGCCGATGGCAGCCAAGGTATCGCGTCCTGTAGGTTCTCCGATGTACTTTGAAAGAGTTGGAATCCCTTCGCGCACCGCTGCTTCGTATTTCGCGCTGCCACACACCCAGCGATGCTCGATAGGGACGACAGTCGCAAGCCTATCAAAAGCTGCGTGGAGTAAGCTTTTTCCCCCTATCACAGGAATGAGCTGTTTGGGGTGGGCTTCTCTTGAAAGCGGCCACAATCTGATGCCGGAGCCACCGGCGAGGATGACGGAAAATCTCATGGTTCCAGCTCCAATGAAAAAGTTAATTGTTGGGGTATCCCATTTTGTAACTTTGGTACGTGGCGGCGATACCTTGCGCAAGGTCAATTTTATGCTTCCAGCCAAGCGCGTGGAGGCGGGATACATCCAGGAGCTTACGCGGCGTGCCGTTGGGTTTGGAGCTGTCCCACAGG
>JBAQLW010000287.1:0-15022 GCA_049302175.1 Rectinemataceae bacterium | reverse complement strand
AGTCGGTCAAGCTGGGCTTTGGCTTCCTCCGTTTCGACAAGGGCGGCTATCGTTCCCTCGGGAGCTCTCCTCGCCGCTTCGAGGGCATAGAACCCTTTCCGCGGATCGATGATGAGGATGTTTTCCGATCTGCCGCAACCGAGGGAATCGAATAGGAAACTCCTCGCGAGCTTCAATCTATGGGATGCCGCGCCTTCGGCCCTGGAAATCCATTTCCTCCGTTTTTCGCCTTCCTTGGACCAGACCGACAAGCCTGCCTTGACAGGATTGCTTTCGCCCAAGTCAGTCTCCTTGATCGAAAGCTGGGCTTCCCTGCGTTCGAGGACTTCGGCTCTGCGGCTTGCCTCGAAGCCCGTCGATCCAGGAAAATAGAAGACATTCCGCTTGAGCGATTCGGGCAGGTATTGCTGCGCTACCCAGTGATCCTTGTAGGCATGCGGATATTTATAGCCTTCGCCATGCCCGAATCCGACCGCATCCCTGGAGGCATCCTTGAGGTGGTCGGGAACCTCAGCGCCATCCTCCTCTACTGCCTTCAGCGCGTCGAAATAGCCAATCGTCGAGTTGGATTTTGGGCAGGTGGCGAGATAGAGCGCCGCGAGGCTCATGTGATATTGTCCTTCAGGCAGGCCGATCCTGTCGAAGGCCTGTGCACAGGAAGATACAACCTGAACCGCGTTGGGGTCGGCGAGTCCAATGTCTTCCGCCGCGGATATGAACATGCGGCGGAAAATGAAAGAAGGATCCTCGCCAGCGTAGACCATGCGGGCAAGCCAGTAGAGGGCCGCATCGGGATCGGAACCCCGCAGGCTTTTGATGAAGGCGCTGATGGCGTCGTAATGGTAGTCGCCATCCTTGTCGTAGAGCACAACCCGCTTCTGTATACTCTCCTCGGCGGTTTCGAGGCTTACGTCGATGTCCGCCCCGGGGACTGGAGGCCAGGTTTCCACCGATGTTTCGATGGCGAGTTCGAGGGCGTTGAGAAGGCTGCGCGCATCGCCGTCGGCGGTGTGCACGAGATGCTCGAGGGCACCGGCTTCGAATCGGATGGCATAGTCGCCGTAGCCCCGTTCCTTGTCCTCGAGGGTCATCCGTGCGATGCGCACCAGGTCCTCGTCGGTGAGAGTGCGCAGGAGGAATACGCGTGAGCGCGAAACGAGGGCCCTGTTCACCTCGAAGAAGGGATTTTCGGTCGTCGCGCCAATGAGGACGACGGTGCCGTTCTCGACCCAGGGGAGGAGGGCATCCTGCTGGCTCTTGTTCCAGCGGTGGACTTCGTCGACGAAGAGGATCGTTTTCAGCGAATAGAGTTCGTAGTGCTGGCGGGCTTTTTCTATGGATTCCCGCAGTTCGCCCACGCCTGACAGCACGGCGTTGAGAGCGATGAAGGCGCTTCGTGTCGTATTGGCGATGATGCGGGCGAGGGTGGTCTTGCCCGTGCCCGGCGGGCCCGAGAGGATGATCGAGGAGAGCTGGTCCTTCTGGATAGCCCGTCTGAGAAGGCGCCCGGGACCCACGATGTGCTCCTGGCCCGTGAATTCGTCGAGGGTCCGCGGGCGCATGCGCGAGGCAAGGGGTTCACGGCCGCGGCCCTTGCCGGAGGCGAAAAGAGGGTTGTCCTTGTCCCTGGCCATGCCTATTCCGCTGTCCAGCCCGACCAGACTCCGCCGCTGTATGTATTGGAGTAGAGGGCGTAGGTGGAGGTTCCCTGCGCGGCCAAGCCTATCAGGATGGCTTTTTTCACGCCGGATGAATAGAGGATAGCCTGCACGGGTTTTTGGTGGACGGTCGTCGTGTAGGAACTGGCAGCAGGCGCGAAGATGGCGCCTGCGTCATTGCCTATTAGCGTGGTCGACGCGGTGGCGTCGTATTCGAAGTACCCGTAGGAGCTGTCGTTCTTGGCTATGATGAGGCGATAGGAAGTCGGAGTATCGGCGTTGACGGGTACTTCGGCGAGGGCGCCGAGGCCGACGCCTGAATCCACCGCGGCGGGTGTCCATGCTCCCGCATAGGTATAGACGTTGCCATCCGTCGTCGTGACAAGGACACTGTTCGACGCATCGACGGCGATGCCGCCGAAGGTTTTTCCTCCTGGCGGCGTGCTCTCCGTGGTGAGCGCCGCGGCGGTGCCGGTATAGACTTTCGATCGGGTGGCTGCCCAGAAATCGGTACCGTCCCACACAACCCCCTGGACGGGATAAGCCAGGCTTGAAAGACCCGTCGCGGCGAAGGCTGCCAAGCCGCTTGAATGATAGAGATTGTAGGCGATGGTGGACCCTGCATGGGTCAGCGCGAAAAGCTCGGTTCCCGCAAGGAATAGCGCGTCGACGGTTTCCGTCCCGAAAGCTGTGGTGCCAATGGCCGTCGACCAAACGCTACCCCCCACAGTGCCCTGATAGATGCCTTTGAGCGCCGTGCTGGCCGTGTACAGGGTCGCGACGTAGATAGAGCTCCCATCGGACGCGAAACCGCCGCAGAAATAATCATAATCACCGTTCACTGCCAGAACCTTCCAGGATCCCCCGTTTTTTGGCCTGTAGAATACCTTTCCCATGACAGCGTAATAATTTGTCCCATCCTCTCCCAGAGCCTTGACTGTCGCGTTCTTGAATATGTCGGATCCTATTTGGGCTTTCTCCGTCTGGATTTCGCTGAAAACCCCGAAACTTGGGGTGCAGGCAACCAGCACGAGAAGTGCGGAGCCAAGGGCGAAGAGCGCCGGAAACAACCTGCTCACAGATTTCTTGTTCATCTTCATGCTCCTAGAAGTGGTAGAGGGCGCTCAGTGAAACCTCGAGGAAATTGCCGTAGCGCGTCAGATCGCTGTTGGAGCCCAGGTGGATCTCGGGGATGAGCCACCAGTACACCTGACCGCCGAGGCTCCAGGCTTCGCTTACCTGGGCGAAAGCCCCGCCACCGAATTTGGTGAAGGGGCTTATGACGCCATCGCCCGAAAGCCTCAAGATGCTCAGGCCCAGATCGGCCCCGACGTTGTATTCCATCGTCGTCCTTCCCCACCAGTAGCCCAGCTTGAAGGCTATGGGAGCCACGAAAAGCGTGCGCCCGCCGATAGTGCCGTTGAATGCGCCGCAGAGCGAACCCCCTATCGTCAGGCGATTGGCCACGAAGTATTGATAGCCGAGAGTGAAGGAGGCTCCCACGCCAAGGTTGGCTTTCTCGGCCGCAAGGGTGTCGGTAAGGATGAACAGGGGAATATCGGCCCCCGCATTGAGCGATATGATCTGGCTACCCTTCCGGTGAAGGCCTCCGAAGTAATCCTCGTTGTCGATCGCGTTTTGGGCGAAGAGGGGAAGGGCTGCCAACAGCAGAAAGACGCCCAGGGCCGCAGACTTTAGTTTCATCTTTCCTCCACGATATATTGAAGCGAAGTATTCAGCTGATCATCGGAGCAGAACCGCATGTACGACTATAGCATGGATGGACAGCGCGGAGAACTGCTTCGCGGTCCGGTCCGGCGCGGAACCCGGGCGAGTACCGTCCACCAAGCCTTGTCGAACCTGTCGTCGGCGCTTTCGATCCGATAGAGGAGAGCGTCGAGGTGTCGAAATGAAAATGCTTCGAAGGGGGGGGGAGTAACATCATTCCCGGCGAAAAAACCCTGTCCTGGGAGAAGAGGAGCTTCGTCCAGCGGAGTGAATCCCGCTTCCGCGGCGATGGCCGAGGCTGCCATGGCCAGTTCCGTCGACAGAGGAGCATCCGGCACGATATACCAATGGTCGCCGACGAATTCGCATGAGGAGAAACGGAGCTGGGGCGGCAAGGAGGCAAAGAGGCTGCCGGCTGATTTCCTGAACTCCTTTATAAACCTATCCTGCCTGTCTTTTTTGCCAGGAGAGAAAAAACCGAGATATACGCCTTCGGGAAGGGCTGACAGGTTGGGACTATCCTTTCTTTTCAGCGACAGGGATGTGGTCGCCCTGACATTACGGATGATGTTGCCCTCCGGAACGAGGGCTATGGCGAAAATTGGCATTCCCCTTCCTTTCCTCGATGGAATATCCTGGAGTTTCATGGTACTATTTCATCCTAGAGATCGTAAAGGTGGACGACTATGGAACCCAAGGCTGAAGCGATTGTCAATTTCCTCAAGGATACAATTTCGGGATGGAACAAGGTTGAATGCATCACCTTGGACCCCCGGTCGGAAATTTTTGCCTATGATCCTTATTTCGCCCTCGTGATCGACGTGTATTGTTCGGGCAGGCTTCCCTCACCAGCCAGAAGGCGGGACGCTTTCGGCGATCCGGGGGATTTTGAAACGGCCGCTGGCCAGACTAAGGACAGGTTTTTCCTCAAAGAGATGCCTATCCGCATCGAATACAAGGATATTGGAATGATGGACAAGCTGGTAGCCAAGCCGGCCCGGCATCTCAAGATCCTCAAGAACTCCGGGACCTATTCTTTCTACAGGCTCAAGAACAACAAGGTGATTTTCAATGCCTCCGGATGGATCGATCGTATTCGGACAAGCCTTGAGAGCTTCCCCGACGCGGCATGGGAAACCCTGGCCGACAACTTCAGCGCAAAGATGGAGCATTTCCTCTCCGACATGGGAGCGGCTTCCTTCTCGGACGATCAGTTCTTTCTTCTTCTCTCAGAGGCGGGTTTCATGCGCTATGCCGCGGCCAGCATATTCATGGTCAACAAGGAATTCGAGCCTTCCCATAGAGACATCGAAGGGCATCTGAGGAACCTTGCCACCATGCCCGAAGGCTTCTGGCCTCTGTGGGACGCCCTTCTCCAGAAGGAATGCGAGATGCCCAGAAGCAAACGCTTCGATGCGGCTCGGATGCTCGCGAGTTCGGTACTTTCGCTTCGCTGAACGGAGATCTCCAGACATGACCAGATCCCCTTCGACTTTGCCCCGTTCAAGGATGCAGTTTCTTTGCGCTGCGCTGCTGTCCCTGCTTCTCCTGTTCTCCTGCCAGGCCACTGAACTCGGCTCCTTCTCATGGAAATCAGCTTCGGGCGAAAAGTTGCCTTTTACACAGCTGGGCGGATTCCCGGAGGGTGAGGAGAATGTTTTCAGCGCTGCCGCGCCAAGGAATTCATACGCCCTGCGCAAGCCGGTGGAAGTGCCTCAGGGGTTCATGGTCGCGGTGAGGATGGATATAGGCAAGGAAAACCTCGTTGTAGGTTTTTCCCTTTCCGCCGACGCGAAGAGGCCCGCCGATGTCAAGAATGCCGGCGGCGAGACCCGCTTTGCCGCGCAGAAGGGCAGGACTACCTTTTACCTGAGCTATCCTTCCTCGAAACTTCTGAAGAAGGTGACGGTGAACGTGGCGGCTGGAGTTGCCGGATCGACCGGATCGACCGCTGGCTCCGGCTCCGAAGGTGAAGACTCCATGGCCAAGGTGGAGGCGGTTTCCATCCTGCCCGCGTTCCGCGGTTTCGATCATTCGGAAAAAGAAGGCTACCGGATTTCCGACGGCATCGCCGTCGCGAAGGAAGGAGCGGCATCGAAGCGCTGGGTTTTCAATGCGCCATTCGCAGGCGACTCGAACTCACGAACTGTGCTTACGCTTAGATACGGCACCCGCGCGGAAGACGACATCATCGTGAACGCGGGGAAGAAAATCGCGGCCCGCTGCCTCAGCCCCAGGAAGGAAATCCGCATACCCGCATCGGTCTTTCCCGACGCCTCGAGCCAGAAATCCCTGTCCATCCTCGTACCGGACAGAGTAGGACTTCAGGCGGCCTATATTGAAGACGATTCTCCCGAGGCTGCCGCCGGACAGGGGACTGGCCTGAGGTCGACAAGCCTCGTGGACCCGGGCATAGTCCTTCTCCAAGAAGCTCTTGCCCCAGGCGAGGACTTCTCCTGGTATCGATGGGACCTCCTCCCTGATGTACTCATCTTCGATTTCAGGGATTACGCCGTTCAGGACGATTATCTCAAGCGGCTCGCCTTCTTCGTCGAAAAAAAAGGCTTCGCAGGCAGACTGGCCAAGGATGAGGAGATTGCCTCTCTCCATGGCTGGAATGCCCACGACTACAAGGCGGAGGATCTCGCGCGGTTTTTCTCCACGGCGGCCAAAACCGAATTTCCATTGAATGAAAGGGAGCTGCGCCTCAGGGATTTCCTTGTCGATCAGGGGCTGCTGCTTCGGAAAGGCAAGGAGTATGGGAGCAGGGAGGGAGCCATCATTTCGCTCAGCCAGGAATCACCGGGATACCTGCGTCATACCTTTCTCACCCATGAATCTTCCCATGCGATTTTTTTCATCGACTCAAAATACCGCGATTTCTGCATTGCGCTCTGGAATGGCATGTCGCGCGAAGAAAAGTGGTTCTGGATCCTCTATTTTGGATGGATGAACTACGACACGAAGTCGGCCTACCTCATGGCGGCCGAACTACAGGCATATCTCATTCAGCAGCCACCGAAAAAGGCGGAGGAATACTTCACGAAAACCCTTCCCGAACGCCTGTTGGAAAAGCATCCAGAACTGGAAGAACCGATAGCCGCGTACATGGAGGAATTCGGGGCGGAGTTCGAGAAGAAAGCGATTCTGCTCGATAGTTGGCTCAAGACTGCCTACGGTTTCAGCGCAGGCACGACATTCTTCCTGCGCTGATCCTCGATGAAATCAGCGCGATCTCACCCGCTCTCAGACGAGATCGAAGAATTCGAATGTTTTTCTATACAACTCAAAGTACTCTGATCGAGCGAACTCGTCGATCTTGTCCTCTGGCAGGGATTCGAGAAGCCTGTCGAGGTATCCGAGGAGCTTTTTGAGATCTTCGACAGTGCCGTCGGGAACGGTCTGTCCCGCGCTTCTTGGCGTTGAGGGCGCGATCGATGAGGCTGTCGAGATCATGGTGTCGTAGTTGCTCTTCAACGTTCCGATTTCGGCCTTTATCGATCGCAGCTCGCCGGAAATGCGGGACAGGAGGTCGGATTGCATGGATTCGCCGCTTCTTGAGCCCGGCGCTCCCGCGGTTGTCGTCCGTCGTGGCTGAGGGGCTGGAAGCTGAGTCTCGGGCTTGTGCTGAAGTTGAGCTTCAGGCTGATACCTTTCAGCTTCTTCCGCGCCAACCTGAACATCAATCTCCTCGGGAGAGATGAAAACTCCATCGTCATAGGGGACCGATGCGGTAGCGCCCAGCAGTTTTTGATCCGCTTCTTCGAGGGAGGAAAGGATGCCTGCGGAATCCTCAGGGCTCAGGAAAGAACCCTCATCGATGCCTGAGAATTTTGGCGCTCCGGTCTGTTGTCCCACTGTGGAATCTCCCATCGGTGATCAGTATATCAGGAAAAGATGGATTTACACAACAAAATCTAGAACCGCCGAGCCAGACTGTCAATAACACTAAAGCGGTTCGGGCTTTGTACCGTAAATGATGATAATGAGCGAATCGCGACTCCGCAACCCGACAAGGGGATTTCTGTCATCTCTCGGCTAGGCCGTTTCCAACGCCGTATGCGCATGCATCATTGCCTATTGCGTTGTATCCTTCTTCGCCGGACAGGCGGGAATACTCGCATACAGGGACATGAAATCGAGCATTTTTCAGATGAACGAACGACTGGTTGTCCTGAGCGAGCGTAACAAGGCCCTGAACGATATGCGCAGCGCTTTGGCCACAGACTCCGATCGGATGGTCCGCGAGGCGAGAGATATAGGTTATCTGCGTCCAGGAGAAAAAATAGTCATTTTCTCGGCAGGGGCGGGCGCTGCCGATGAGGGCGAAGGGCTTACGGATTTCGAGCCCATGAGAGCCGGATCCTCCACGGGACTTCCCGACAGGATGATAAAAATACTCGCCGCCATGACAGGCCTTGCTGTCCTCCTGGCTTCCCTGCTGATTTCAGCCGCGCCAAGGCATCGCCATAGTCTCAAAGAGGCGGCAGATCGGTTGTGATCGTCGCGTCAAGATCGGGAATGATGAGCGTGGAATCGGGTTGAATGAGCGTCGTGTCACCGATGCCAGGGGATGGGGTTCCGGTTATCTTGTCGAGAAGCTCCCTTGTCTCCTGACTCTTGTCCTTGTGCAGGTCGCAGCTCTTCACCGGCTGGGTTCCATCCAGATAGAGAAGGTTAACCTTTCCCTCGTCACAGAACTCCGTCGGCAGCAGTCCCGATACCGCACACACGCTCACGTTCGACACTCCGCTCTGAGGTGAAGGGAAGTCCTTGTATTCCAGCCCCTTGTGTATATCCCGCATATAATCTGCCCAGATCGGGGCGGCGATGGTCGCGCCCGTCTGTTCCACGCCCAGAGAGTTGCCGGGCTTGTCGAAGCCAAACCATATCGCAGCGGTATAGTATGGACTGAATCCCACTGTCCATGCGTCGGCCCAGTTCCCCGTCGTACCGGTTTTGCCTGCGAGGGGTATGGTATAGGAATTGCCTTTTTCGCCCTTTTGCTTCATCGAACTTCCAGAGCCGGAGGCTCCAGCGAGGGTGCCCGAAGCCACGACGCGCTTCAGCATGTCGGTCATGATGGCGGCGTTCTGCGGACTGATGAGTTGGATGGAGCTTCCCATAGAGCGTAATTGCTCTCTGACATCCTTTTCGGGCTCCAGGATTATGTTTCCGTTCCTGTCCTCGACATAGCGTATGGCGATGGGGGTGATGGCCTTGCCCCCGTTCGCGAACACCGAAAAAGCCCTCGCCATCTGCAGAGGGGAGACCCCTATGATGCCCAGGCCCAGAGGGTAAAGACGGGGGAAAGTTCTCTGTATCTCTTTCGGATCGGTGACCCCCAGGAGGGCCGCCGCCCTTTCGATAGCCGCGTCGAATCCCACGGTTTCCAGCACCTTGACGGAAGGGACATTCATGGAGCGGGCGAGAGCCTGCCAGGCTAGCACCGTCCCCATCCACTCGCCCTTGAAATTGAGTGGAATGTAGGGCGTGCCGTCGTCGTTGTAGAAGATGGTGGGAGCGTCATAAATCATGCTTCCTTCGGTGATCTTCTTCGAATCGATTGCCGCCGAATAATAGAGAGGCTTGAAGGTTGAACCAGGCTGAATTTTGGATTGGGTTGCCCGAATCCATTGGTTCGACATTCCATAGTTGGAGCCGCCAATGAGGGTAGTGATGTACCCCGTATTGTTGTCTATCGTGATGAAGGAGCCTTCGACGGTCGTTTTTTCCAGATCGGTCTTGAGCCGTATCGTGCCGGCGTTCGCGAGGCTTTTGAGGTCGCCCAGGCCAAAGAGAAGGGATATGGTGTCGATTGTCGGGTTGATGTTCGACGTAAAGTACTGGTATGCCTGAGCTTCACCTTTGGAACTCGAGACAAAGAGGGGATTCAAGTCGAAGCTTAAGCCCAGCAGCTCCACGATGGGCGTATAGAGGGCATCGGCATTGGCGAATCGCTGCGCGGAGGCTTTCTTGTACGAGGCGTTGGCACGTTCGATGCCCCTCTTCATGTAGGCGTCGGCGATTTCCTGCTGATCGAGATCCAGCGTCGTATAGACCGAAAGACCATCGGAATAGAGGTCGGCAGAGCCATAGAGCAGGTCGTCCTCGAGCTGGCGCCTGACGTATTCGCTAAACCAGGGAGCTTTGTCCTCGCGCATGTAATAAGCGGAGGAGGCAACCCTCCTGTAATCGAAATTATCCCAATAGGCGCTGAAGGATGCCTCGGCTTCCTCTTTGCCCAAAACCTTATTCTTCACCATCTGGTCGAGGAGGATTTTGGAGCGCGAGCGTGCGTTTTGCGGATTTTTGAATGGGTTGTAGAGGGTGGGACCAGAGAGCTGTACGGCTATGATGGCCGATTCAGCGGGTGTGCATTCCCTCGCCGAGTGGCCGAAGAAATACTGGCTCGCCGCCTCGACGCCGTAGAGGCCGCCCGAGCCCATTATTGTCCGGTTGAGGTACATTTCAAGGATTTCAGACTTCGAAAATCTCCGCTCGATCTGGAGGGACCACCAAAGCTCGACGATCTTCCTGCGCAGGGAAATGTCCTTTCGGTCGTCGTAGAGGTCGCCCGCGAGCTGCTGGCTTATCGTCGACCCGCCTCCCAGGTTCACCCCGATAAGCTTGCCGATGACAGCCCTGGCTATCGATTTCAGCGTAAAACCTCGATGCGAGTAGAAGGTCTCGTCTTCGCGAGTGAGAAAGGCGCCAATGAGGTGTGGCGGCAGTTCATTGACCGAAACGGGATTGCGCTTTTCTTCGGAGAAGAACTCGGTGATGAGTCTTCCCTTGATATCATAGAGTTTGGTGGGCAGGGCGGAGTCGAACTCGGTGAAGTTTTCGTGCCGCATTGTATTGACGGTACCGCCGAGCGCCGCTCCCAGCCCCGCGCCAAGAAGGACGACGAAGGCGAGCGCCAGCCAGAAGGAGAAAGGTGAACTGCGCTTTGACCGCTTGGACATGAGATCAAGGTATACGAGTGCCGCGCCTTGGTCAATTCTCTCCAGTGCTCTAGATATTTATGGAGAAAAATTGTATCATTTTGCCGTGCTGTATTGACGAGGGCGAGTATTTATGGATATTAATTTATCCATAAAATCGTGCCAGTGCTTCGCGTGCAAGGATAACATGATTTGTTCCCAAGGAGTAACGCCATGAAAGTTGCCATCAATGGTTTCGGAAGAATCGGAAGACTCGTTTTCCAGTCTGTTGTCGATCAGGGTCTGCTCGGCAAGGACAAGATCGATATCGTGGCTGTGGTCGATATTTCGACAGATGCCAAATATTTCGCCTACCAGCTCAAGTATGATTCGGTACAGGGCAAGATGGATGCGGTGATCGGCTCGAAGAAAAGCGATCCATCCAAAACCGAGGATGACATCCTCGTCGTGAACGGCCACGAGATCGCCTGCATCATGGCCGAGAAGGAACTCAAGAACCTTCCATGGGCCAGGCTCGGCGTTGAATATGTAGTGGAATCAACGGGACTTTTCGCCAATGAGAAATCATGGGGTCATCTCGAAGCTGGCGCCAAAAAGGTCATCATCTCCGCTCCCGCAAAGAGCGCCGACGAGACCAGGAAGATCCCCACCTTTGTCATGGGCGTGAATGAAGGCAAGTACGACGCCACGAAAGACAATGTCGTGTCCAATGCTTCCTGCACCACCAACTGCCTCGCGCCCCTCGTCTACATTCTTCTCAAGGAAGGCATCGGCATCGAGACGGGCCTCATGACCACCATCCATTCCTATACCGCGACGCAGAAGACGGTCGATGGCGTCTCCAAGAAGGACTGGAGGGGCGGAAGGGCGGCCGCAATCAACATCATCCCTTCGACCACGGGCGCAGCCAAAGCCGTCGGCGAAGTACTTCCCGAAACCAAGGGCAAGCTCACCGGAATGTCCTTCCGCGTCCCCACGCCCACCGTTTCCGTTGTCGACCTCACCTTCAGGTCGGTGAGGGACAGCTCGATCGAGGAGATCGACGGACTCATGAAGCAGGCTTCAGAGACCTATCTGAAGGGCATTTTCGGCTATGCCGATGAGGAACTCGTCTCCACCGATTTCATCCATGACCAGCGTTCCTCGATCTATGACAGCCTCGCGACGGTGCAGAACAACCTGAAGGGCGAAAAGCGCTTCTTCAAGCTCGTTTCCTGGTACGACAACGAGTGGGGCTACTCCAACAGGGTCGTGGATCTGCTGCGCTATATGGACTCGAAGAGATAGGATCTGGTATATGATAAAGACCGTGAAGGATATAGAGCTTTTTGGAAAGCGCATCGTCATGCGCGTCGATTTCAATGTCCCCATGAAAGAGGGGAGGGTTCAGGACGATACCCGCATAATGGCCGCCCTTCCCACCATACAGTATCTCATGAAATCGGGTGTCAAAAGCCTCGTCCTCATGTCTCACCTGGGCGATCCTGAAAAAGATGCCGTCAAGGCCAGAGAAAAAGCGGAAAAGGACGGGAAAGTTTTCGATCTCGAAAAGTATCTCGCGGGAAAACACAGGATGAAGCCTGTCGCCGAGTACCTTTCCGAAAAGCTGGGTCAACCCGTGATTTTCCTGCCCTCCTGCGTCGGCCAGAAAGCAGCGATCGATGCCCTGCCGGCCGGATCCATCATCATGCTTGAAAACACCCGCTTCCATAAGGAAGAAACTTCCAAGGACATCGCGAAGCAGGAGATCCTCGCAAGGGAACTCGCTTCCTATGGCGAGGTGTATGTGAACGATGCTTTTGGCTCGGCACACCGGGCTCATGCCTCGACAGCGACGGTCTCGAAGTTCAGCGCCGTCTCGGTGGGCGGTTTCCTCATGGAAAAGGAACTGGCCCACCTTGAACCCATGCTCAACAACCCCCCGCAGCCCTTGGTCGCCATCATCGGCGGCGCCAAGGTTTCCTCGAAGATCGCGGTGCTCCAGAGCCTGCTCAAGACAGCCAGTTCCCTCATCATTGGCGGAGGCATGGCCTATACCTTCCTGAAAGTTCAGGGCCGCAAGGTAGGAAGGAGTCTCGTCGAGGACGATTTCCTCGATACGGCGAAGAGCCTTCTCGATGAGGCAGTCAAGGTCGGCGTCAGGATCATTCTTCCTGTCGACCACATCTGCGCAACCGCCTTCTCTCCTGACGCTGCTCCCGTGAAAGTCGACGGCGAGAACATCGCCGATGATCTCATGGGCCTCGATGTAGGACCGAAAACCCTCGCACTGTACGGTGAGATTCTCTCGAAGGCGAAAAGCATACTTTGGAACGGTCCCGTCGGCGTCTTCGAATTCGACGCCTTCGCGAAGGGCACGGAAGAAGTCGCCATAATGGTTGCGGCGGCGACAAGCCGCGGCGCCCTCACCGTGGTAGGCGGCGGAGACTCCGTGGCCGCAGTCAACAAGTTCGGACTCGCCTCGAGTATGAGCCACGTTTCCACCGGCGGCGGCGCCAGCCTCGAATACCTGGAAGGGAAAACCCTTCCAGGTATTGCTTGTCTCGAACAAAAGTAGCCTCCCTTTCCGGCAGACCTTGAAGTCAGCAAGGCCACCCGAAAGGGTGGTTTTTTTTTGAGGTGATTCAGTGGGCGGAGGAGGTCTTCCTTTTCTGCTTGCTGGGTTACCGCTATATTATCTTTGAAGGAGTCAAGATTGAAGACCGCTACGAAAAAAGGAATAGAAGAGGCGGCTGCTAGGTCGGCGAACGATACATCGACGAGGCCGGGGGCAGGGACGGCTGCGGTCGCCGGAAAACTGGATTCAGGGGATTCCTTCCAGCCTGGACTATTCGCGAGGATGAGGGAAGATATAGAAACCGCCCTGAAACGCGATCCAGCCGCCCACTCTCCCGTGGAAGTCGCTCTGGCCTATGCGGGGCTGCATGCGATCTGGGCGCACAGGCTCACCCATTTTCTCTGGCTACACGGCGGCAGGATTTCCGCGCGGGTCCTTTCCCAACTCGCCCGCTTCTTCACCGGCGTGGAGATTCACCCGGGCGCGCGCATCGGCCGGCGATTCTTTATCGATCACGGAATGGGCGTCGTCATCGGCGAGACTGCTGAGATCGGCGACGATGTGACCATCTACCACGGCGTAACCCTGGGAGGAACAACTCTCAACAGAGGCAAGCGCCATCCAACCCTGGGCGACAGGGTGACCGTGGGCGCGGGTGCAAAAATCCTCGGCAACATCAGCATCGGCGCCGACTCGAAGGTAGGGGCCAATGCCGTCGCCATCCGATCGGTGCCAGAAAATTCCATAATTGTAGGATTTCCCGGCCGCAGCTGCACCGACAGCGACCGATGTTGGGGCGGGGGTGATTTCATACTTTGACGATGGTGGCATCAAGGCCTTTTCGCGGGGTTGAATGCTGAAAATGCCTTTACTAAATGGCTTTATTTCAGCTACTATCATCACCGTGACCGGCGCTTGGCCTGGTCCTGAATACTTCCACACTACGAGGTACAATCCATGCGTACATATTTTATCGCCGGCAACTGGAAAATGCATAAAACCGTCGCTGAATCCGTCGCTCTCGCCGCCGATCTAAAGGCCACACTCGCGGGCTGCAAGGAAAAAGTGATGATCGCTCCGGCTTTCACCGCTCTTTCCGACGTCGCGAAGGTTCTCGCCGGATCCAACATCCTTCTCGGCGCGCAGAACATGGGACCGGAAGAACAGGGAGCCCATACGGGCGAAGTATCGGTGCTCATGCTCAAGGACATCGGGGTCAAGGTCGTCGTCCTCGGCCATTCCGAGCGCAGGCATAGCTACCTCGAGTCCGACGCCCTCATCAATAAGAAGGTCAATCTGGCCCTGGCCCATGGGCTCGAAGTCATCCTCTGCGTGGGAGAGACCCTGGAGGAACGCGAATCCGGGACACTGGAGACCGTTCTCTCCACCCAGCTGCGCGAAGGGCTCAAGGGCGTCGCTTCCGAGAGCCTTGATAAGGTGACCATCGCCTACGAACCCGTCTGGGCTATCGGCACGGGCAAGACCGCCACGCCCGAGGATGCCGACGCTGTCCACGCTTACTGCAGGAAGGTCCTCGTTTCCCTCTACGGTGAGGCGAAAGCGAAGACCATGATCATCCAGTACGGCGGCTCGGTGAAGGCGGACAACACCGCCTCCCTCATGGCCAAGCCCAACATCGATGGCGCCCTCGTCGGCGGCGCGAGCCTCAAGGTCGAGAGTTTTGTCCCGATCGCCTGTTTTAGGTAAATTATGATGAGGTCTTGATTCAAGGCCTCATTCTCGTATACCATGACGACCTGTGCGCGCAAAGCGGGCACAGGTCGTCAATTTTGCGTTCCGGGAGTTGTTACCATGGGTTTTTTTGCTGTGCTGCTCCTCATTCTCTTCGTTATCGTCTGCGTCCTGCTTGTTTTCCTCGTCATCATCCAGGATGAAGATTCCGACTCTCTCGGCGGCATTTTCGCCGGCGGATCGGCGAGCGCCTTCGGATCGAGATCCTCGAATGTCGTCATCAAGATTACCTATGTGCTTGGAGCCCTTTTCTTTGTAACCGCATTCTCGATGGCTATCATCAACAAGTCTTCGACCGGCAATATCGAGGCCTTGGTTACGGAGCAGGCTCAGCAGACGACCAATACCGAATGGTGGAAGAGCGATACGACCGCCACCTC
>JBAQLW010000286.1:0-2250 GCA_049302175.1 Rectinemataceae bacterium | reverse complement strand
CCTTCATCACGACGGACTGCGCCATCAGCCCGGCCATGCTCCAAAAAGCGATTTCCGCTTCGGTGACGAAAACCTACAACCGCGTCTGCGTCGATGGGGACACCTCGACCAACGACATGGTCGTCGTCCTGGCCAATGGCATGGCCGGAAACGCCTTCATTGAATCGGAGGGTACCGATTACAGGGCTTTCTACGAGGGCCTCAACTGGCTCAACACCCAGCTCGCCCGCATGATAGCCCGGGACGGCGAAGGCGCGACCAAACTGATCGAGTGCACGGTGGAGAGCGCGGCCGACGAAACGAAGGCCGAGGAACTCGCGAAAGGCGTCATCTGCTCCAGCCTGGTGAAGACGGCCATGTTCGGGGCGGACGCCAACTGGGGAAGGATACTCTGCGCCCTGGGCTATACGCGCAAGGACTTCGATCCCAACAAGGTCGATATAGCCTTCGAGAGCGCCTCGGGCTACATCGAGGTATGCAAGAACGGCATTCCCCTCCCCTTCAGCGAAGAGAAGGCAAAGAAAATCCTGAGCTACCAGGAAGTGACTATCTACGTCACGATGAATGAAGGCGATGCCCAGGCGACAGCCTGGGGTTGCGACCTCACCTACGAATACGTGAGGATCAATGGGGATTACCGAACCTGATCCTGCCCGCCGCGCGGCGTCCGCCGCGGGACTGCAGTACTCTATTACCCATGAAAGGGGGAAGCAATGATTGCCGACAATGTGAGGGCTGACATTCTCATCCAAGCCATGCCCTATTTCAAATCCTTCGCGGGAAAGATCGTCGTCGTGAAATATGGCGGCGCCGCGATGATCAACGAGGGAGTGCGCGCGGCCGTGCTCCAGGACCTGATCATGATGCAGCAGGTCGGCATCAAGCCCGTCCTCGTCCATGGCGGCGGGCCGGAAATTGACCGTATGCTGAAAAAGCTGGGCAAGGAGCGCGTCTTCGTCGACGGTCTGCGCTATACCGACGATGAAACCATGGAAGTCGTGCAAATGGTACTTTCGGGCAAGGTGAACAAGGATCTTGTCGCCCACATAGAGCGCCAGGGCGGATCCGCGATCGGGATATGCGGAGGCGATGGGGGGCTTTTCCACGCAGAGCGGCTGCAGAAGAACGGCAAGGACCTCGGTATGGTCGGAGAAATCTCCTCGGTGCAGCCCGATATCGTCAGGCATGTGCTGGACTCGGGCTACATTCCTGTCGTATCCACCATTGCCCTCAAACCCAACGACGAAACGGGATACTACAACATCAACGCCGACACGGCCGCCGCGGAGCTGGCCGGCGCCCTCGGAGCCGAGAAGCTCATACTTCTCACCGATGTGCCCGGACTCCTCAAGGACGTAGCCGATATGGCGACTCTCATCTCCGTGCTCAAGCGCGAGGATGTTCCCTCCCTCATCAAGCAGGGAATCGTATCGGGCGGCATGATTCCCAAGGTGGAATGCTGCGTGAAGGCTCTCGTGTTGGGTGTCAAAACGACACATATTCTGGACGGCCGATCGCCGCATTCGCTCCTGATAGAGCTTTTCAGCGATAGAGGCATGGGGACAATGATCATATGAACGAAAGATTCATGAACACGTACAAGCGGACAGGGCTTGTCATCGACCACGGGAAAGGCGCCACGCTCTATGCCGACGACGGGACGGAATATGTCGACTTCACGGCCGGCATCGGCGTCAACTCCCTCGGCCACGCCCATCCCGCCCTGGTGGCGGCCATCGCCGAACAGGCGGCCAAGGTCATCCACGTTTCAAACTACTTTCTCACCGATGTTTCCATCCAGGTGGCGGAACGGCTCTGCTCCATGGCCGGCTTCGACAAGGTCTTCTTCTGCAACTCCGGTGCCGAGGCCAACGAAGGCCTCATCAAGATAGCCCGAAAAAATGGTTCCTCGAAGAATCCCGATAAAAACCTCATTGTCACGCTGAATGGCTCCTTCCATGGGCGGACGGTCACGACGGTGACGGCAACGGGGCAGGACAAGTTCCACAAATTTTTCGGTCCCTTCACGCCGGGATTCATCTATGTCGACGCCAACGACCTTGCCGCCCTCGATGCCGCACTGACGGACAAGGTATGCGCCTTCATCTTCGAGCCCATACAGGGCGAAGGCGGCGTGAACCCTCTCGACCAAGGCTACCTCAAGGCAGCCGAAAAGCTCTGCAAGGAGCGCGACATCCTTTTTGTCGCGGATGAAGTGCAGACGGGCATCGGAAGGTCCGGGGCTTTCCT
>JBAQLW010000285.1:0-23543 GCA_049302175.1 Rectinemataceae bacterium | reverse complement strand
CGCATGGATGGCCAAATGCGAAAACTACTCGATAATGGAATGAGGCGCTGACCCGCGGTGAGAGCCTCCATCCCGGATTGGAAACCATGGCCTGCAGCCAGCGTCTCCTATTGTATCTTTCCCCGCGCTTCCGTATTTTAGATCCAACAGAGGTTTTCCAATGCATACAGCTCCACTCGTCCCGGGCGAACTCGCCGGAGAGGCATCGACGACTATTCTGCCCTCATCCCGGAAGGCGGCAGAAAGCTTTGCCACGCTCTACACTATCGTAGCCCGTCTGAGGGCTCCCGACGGTTGCCCGTGGGATCGAGAGCAGTCGACTTCGTCCATTCGCAACAATATCGTCGAGGAAGCCTATGAGCTCGTGGAAGCCATCACCGAAAAAGATCCCGCCCATGTGCGCGAGGAATCGGGCGACCTCTTCATGCTGGCTACCATGGTCGCCTATATGTCCGAGCAGGCTGGGCAATTCTCCGTGGCCGAAGCCCTGGACTCCGTCTCCGAAAAACTCATCCGCCGCCATCCCCACGTGTTCGGCGAATCCGACGCCGCCACGCCCGACGCCGTGGTCCAGCAATGGAATGCGATCAAGGAAGAGAAGGAAGGCAGGCGTAAAAAGGATTCCATCCTCGATGAAGTGCCGCGCCATCTCCCTCCTCTTGAGCGCGCCTTCAAGCTTCAGAAAAAAGCCGCCAAGGTTGGTTTCGACTGGACGCGGCTCGACTCGGTCTGGGACAAGATCGAAGAGGAGCTCAAGGAATCCAGGGAGGCCTTCGACGCGAAGGATTCGGAAGAACTCGAATCGGAGATCGGCGACCTCCTCTATTCCGTCATCAATCTCGCCCGATTCAACGGCATCGATCCGGCCTTGGCCCTCCAGCGCACCAATGACAAGTTCGTACAACGCTTCCGACATGTCGAAAAGCGGATGCGGGACAAGGCACTGCCCCTGAACAGCGAGCACATGTCGAGCATGGACGGGTTCTGGGAGGAAGCCAAGGCGAGCAAGGAGTGATGCCGGCCATGAAAGACCTGACGAAGGGTGATGAAACCCGCCAGCTCATAGGCTTCGCCCTGCCCATGCTCCTCGGCAACATCTTCCAGCAGTTCTACAATATGGTCGACAGCTTTGTCGTCGGGCGCTTCCTCGGCACGACCGCGCTCGCCGCAGTCGGCGTTTCCTTCCCCATCCTCTTCTTCATGCTCGCCCTCATCACGGGGGTGACGATGGGCTCCACGGTCCTCATCTCCCATTACTTTGGAGCGAAAAACACGGAGAGCCTCAGGAAGGTCATCTCCACCAGCTATATATTTCTTTTCCTCGCCGGAACGATCATGACAGCCATCGGCGTTCTCTCCACATCCTTTATACTGCGCCTCCTCGCCGTCCCGGAGGCTATAATGCCCGAGGCTTCAGCCTACCTGAGGATTATCTTCGTCGGCATGCTCGCCACCTTCGGTTACAACGGCGTGGCGGCCATGCTACGGGGCCTGGGCGACTCGAAGACGCCACTCTATCTCCTCATCGCGTCCACCCTGATCAATATCGTCCTTGACCTCGTCTTTGTCGTCGTCTTCGGCTGGGGCGTCGCGGGCGCCGCCTGGGCGACGATCATAGCTCAAGCCGTCTCATTTATCGGCGTGTTGATCGTTCTGGACACGAGGAATCCCTATGTCAGGCTGGACGGCAGGAACCTGAAATGGGACAAGGCGATATTCGCCCAGATATTGAGGATTGGCCTTCCCACCGGACTGCAGCAGACCCTCGTCTCCATAGGCATGATGGTCCTCATGCGCATCGTCAACGGTTTCGGCCCTCTCGCCATGGCCGCCTACACAGCGGCTGCCCGCATCGATTCCATAGCCTCCTTGCCCGCCATGAATCTCAGCCAGGCGGTGACTACGTTCACGGGGCAGAACATGGGCGCCGGCAAGACAGAGCGGGTGCGTCGCGGACATCTCTCGGCTATAGCGATGAGCACAGCCATCTCCCTCGCCATGACCTTCTGCGTCGTCCTTTTCGGACGGCAATTGATGGGAATCTTCACCGTCGATCCGGCCGTGATCGCCATCGGCGCCGAGTACCTCCTCATCGTAGGCCTCTTCTATGTTGTCTTCGGCATCATGTTCATCAACAACGGCGTGATGCGCGGGGCAGGCGACGTCTTCATCCCCATGATCAATACCCTGCTCGCGTTCTGGGTCGTCAGGGTTCCCGCGGCACTCATTTTCACGAGGATTTTCCACATGGGAACGAACGGCATTTGGTGGTCCATACCAGCAGGCTGGTCGGTAGGCTTCATCTTCACCTCCTTCTACTACCGCTCGGGAAAATGGAAGACCAAGAACATCATAGGGCAAAAATCGAGAATTTCCGATGATTGATGCGCAGCGAGGGATACCAGAGAATTCCCTCGCATTCCGATCTGCGCTATACTGAAGCCATGGCTGCACCTCTGTCACCCAACCGGCTGAGATCAGCGCGACGCGGCTTCAATATCTTCAATTTTCTCAACTCTTTTTCTTTTGTATTCCTCTCAGGCTCTTTCCTGACCCTGTTCGCCAAGCGCCTGGGCGCCTCGAACGCCGTCATCGGGGCCCTGAACGCTATCGCCTATGTCACCTACTTCATGATGCCTATCGGTAAGAGGCTCGTGCGCAGAAAGCCCATCATCTGGATCTTCGGCTGGGCCTGGGTGGCCAGGTACACTGCCCTCCTTCCCATCCTCTTCGCTCCCCTTCTCGCGGCGCGCGGGCATAGCGGGGCGGCATTGGGGCTCCTCATCGCCGGCGCGACAGGCTTCGCCTTCTTCAGGGGGGTTGCCCTCATCGGCAACAATCCTGTTGTCAGATTCCTAGCCTCAGGCGGCGGCGATAAACCGCGATCCGACCGTGGCGAATACATGGTCTCCAATTCCCTCATCAACTCCCTAGCGAGCATGATCAGCGGACTTCTCCTCGCCCTCTTCCTCGGGGAGCAGGCCGGCCCCTGGTCCTACGCTTTGGGTATTGGTTTTGGCATCGCCGTTGGCTATGCCGGCTGTATTTTCCTCCTGCGCACCCCCGAACCCACCGACAATGAGCCGGGGAACACGGGTTCTCTCCTCGCCACCACGAAGGAAGCCATCAAGGAAGAGTCATTCAGACGCTTTATCATCATCTTCATGGTCCTTTCCCTGGCTTCGGGCATGGGACGATCCTTCCTGCCCGTCTACGCGAAGGAAGTATTCGCTCAGGGCGACGACGCCGTCATGGTCTACGCCCTCATCGCCAGCATAGGCTCGGTGGTAATGGGGCTCATAAGCAGGCTCGTCGTCGACAGGCTCGGGTCCAAGCCCCTCTTAATCATCTTTAGCGCCGTCGGTCTTCTGAGCTTCCTGCCTATCGCCATCCTGCCTGGCGGAGGTTCCTTCATCGCATCCAGCACGGTGACGGCCCTCTTCCTGGCCTTCATCCATTTCGTGTCCAACTTCGGCTTCGCTGGGGAGGAAAACACCGGCCAGACCTATTACTTCTCCCTCGTGCCCAAGGAAAAGATCCTCGACCTTTCGGTCGTCTACTACATCGCCTACGGCCTGGGGGGGGCTGTCGGTTCCGGACTCGGAGGCCTCATCCTGGACGGATTCATAGCGCTGGGGCTCAATGCCGCGAACTCATATCGAGTTCTTTACGCGATCCTCTGCCTCATTCTCGCGGTCGCTCTCTACTCCATGCAGCGTCTCAAGCGTCTCGGCTCGAGGAGCGTCGGCCAATCCCTCGGTGTCATGTTCTCGCCCCGCGACCTCAAGGCTTTCGACCTTCTGGCCCGTCTGGACCGCAGCGATACCCCCGTCCAGGAAATCAAGCTCATCCAGGAGCTGGGTCACTCGGCTTCGATGCTTTCCCAGGATGAGTTGGTAGAATATCTCCATTCTCCCCGTTTCGAGGTGAGGATGGAGGCCCTCCTCGCCTTCGAGACTATGCCCCGCCTCTCCCCTGCGATAATCAGAACCCTCATCAGGGAGGCCGAAACCCATATCTTCACGACCTCGTACGTCGCCGCCCGCATCCTCGGCAAGAACGGCTGCGCCGAAGCCATCCCGGTGCTGCGCAAGGCGATGGAAGGTGAGGACTACATGCTCCAGGGTACGGCCATGATCGCCCTGGCCAGGATAGGCGACAGCGATTCCATTCCTCTCATCGAATCCATATTGATGAGGACGCGAAATCCACGCGTAAAGATTTCGGCCGTATTCGCCCTCGAGCTCATGCAGTCCAAAGCCTCCCTGCCCGCCCTCGTGTCGAGCCTGAGGCGGGACGACCCACCGGCCTTCGTGTCTGACGAGATAATCATGGCCATGGCGAGCATCATGGGGATAATGAAGGAATTCTATCCCCTCTATCTTTCGTTCATCGAGGATAAAGACCATGGCATCGCCCTCATGGGGTCCACGGCGAAGGATATCATCGTCGACCGTAAGACGCTGGAGGATTGGGAGGAAGGCACAGCTCGGCTATTCGACGAAAAAGAGGCCGACGGAAAGAGGATCGCGACCTTTATTGTGCGCACAGGGGACAATCCGCGGACGGAGGTCGTTCTCGCGGAAGCCCTCGTGGAACCGCAGCTCTGCTATAGCGGCATGAAGTTCCTGGCCGCCGCCTATCCCCTCTTCGTCAAGCATCACTAGGACAAGGCTTCAGGGGTGACATAGAAGATCGGGGGCAGGTCGATACGGGGGATTCAGGCCAGTACTATGAGCCGCTTTTCGGGATCGGAATTCTGTCTATAGAAAATCGCTGTATTGCCGATGAGGCGCACTACCTCGCTCTTCGTGGCGATAGCCAGATCGTCGGCGATCCTCTGCTTGTCATCCTTGAAATTGACGAACTTCACCTTGACGAGCTCATGATGCTCGAGGAGGAGACTGAGCTGGGCGGCGAAAGCCTGAGTGGGACCGCCCTTGCCCAAGTGAGCGACGACAGCGTCCTTTGAGGCCAATCCGCCCAAGATACTGCGCTGTTTTGTGCTCAGCATGGAATTTCTCCTTATCAGAACGGCAGTGAAAGAAGCAGGGAACCGAGAATCCTCACTAGCGCCCCTCCGGCCGTCCTCGCGAGGAGGAGGACGAGGAAGCCTGTGATGAGGCCCTGCAGGTAGTCAATGACCTTGCCGCGATAGATAATCTTGTTGATGCGATAGAGAATGGGATTGAGGACGGCGTCGACCACCACCCAGATGGGATGGAGGCTGTTGAGTCGGGCAAGGAAGACGATGATCCGTATGAGTGCGCAGGCGGAGACGAAGGAGAGCACGAAGGCGACAGCTGACCATCCCGCGCCGAGTATGAGGTTGAGGAGGAAGCCGAGACTGATCTTGCCAGAATAGGCGATGGTCGTCAGCATGTTGTTGGTGACGGACAGCACTGCCAGAGCTGCTATAGGGCTGAAGTCGAAGCGCTCCGTCTTAAAGAGCCTGATCCGCGAGAATGCAGAGAGATAGGGATCCACGATTGAGGCGAGCAGCCGGCCCGCCTTGCCTGCGCCAAGGCCAGGCGCCCAGGACATGAAAACCCTGAGGGCACAGAGCAGCATATAGGTGGATGTCAAGGCTCCCAGTATTTTCGCAATCGTCGTGATCAGCATAGATGAAAGATATACCGTCCGCGGCTTTTGAGCAACCGCATCAAGAGCGGGGCTGTAATTACAGCAGGAGCGTGGTAGCATAGTGCAAGGGAGGCCGGATGGAAGAAAATCCCTTCCACATTGGTACCAGCGGTTATTCTTACGACGAATGGCGCGAAGTTTTCTATCCGAAGGATCTGCGCCAGACGGAATACCTGCGCTTCTATTCCCTTATCTTTCCCTTCGTCGAGCTGGACTTTTCCTGGTACGCGATGCCCAAACCTGAAAATCTCGAATCCATGGCCAGGCAGACCAACCCGGAATTTCTCTTTACCCTCAAGGCGCACAGAAGCCTCACGCACGAAATCGGCGAGGCATGGCTGCGGGACGTGGATCAATTCTCCGCGGCAGCCGATGCCCTCTTCTCGAAAGGCAGGCTTGCTTCCATCCTCATACAGCTTCCCTATCGCTTCTCATATACTGCCGAGAACCGGATATACCTGGGCGAGCTCTGCTCGGCGCTCTCCGCGTTTCCCCTCGTCGTGGAATTCAGGAACGAGATATGGTATCAACCCAGAGTCTTCGAGGGGCTGGCGAAACGAAATATCAGCCTTGCCATGATTGACAGGCCCAACCTGCCTGGCCTTCCTCCCGAAACCGAAATCCTGACCTCGCGGACAGTCTACTACCGTCTCCATGGAAGGAATTCCGACCAGTGGTGGAATGGAAGCGCGACCTCGCGCTACGACTACGACTATTCTTCCCAGGAACTGAAGGACAGGGCGCTGAGCCTTTTTGCCCTCTCGAAGAAGGTCGACAATGTCTTCGTCGCCTTCAACAACCACGCGCGGGGCAACGCGGCAAAGAACGCGCGCACCCTCATCGCCCTCATCAAGGAACTGCTCATTCCGCCTTGAGCAGCGGAGCTTCCAGGCAGGCTTCGAAGCGCTCGCGCGAACCGAGATCATTCTTGAGGAAGACGAGACAACCCTCCATGCCGAGCACCATCAGAACGACGCGCTCCAGAACCCCGGCATTGGTGGAGAGAAGATTCCAGAGACATTCCTTCATCCGCTCCTCCGACGTCGAGCGGATGATGAGCTCGAGGTAGCCCGCCTCGTGGAGGACGGCCGAGATCCAGCCCGTCTTCTTCACAAACTCCGCGGTATTTGTCGCACCCGAGGCTATCATGGGGTGGGATGAAATCCAGGAGGAGTGGAAGCCGGGAATCTTGATCACCCGCCCGTCCGGCAGGATCCAGGAAGCCCCATGGGCGAGCTCATACATTTTTGCCGCAGCCATCAAAGCACCTCCATGCCGGGAAAGTCGGACCAATGGCCCAGAAAATCGGTGAAATGTCGAGGCCGGGAAGCGATTATGGGAGGATTGCCCGGTATCTCGAGCCTGTATGACCATAACAGGAGGTGTCTCAACCCCACGGCTTTCTTGAGCTGCCGGTTCAATGGAAAATTCCCATACTTGTCGTCGCCCAGGACGGGGTGGCCATGCATCGCCATATGCCGCCGAATCTGATGGGTGCGTCCGCTTCCCAGTTCGAGTTCCAGGAAGGAAAAGGCGGGACTCACTCCCTCATTCCTGCCAAAGCGGGCGAGGCAGCTGAAGCGGGTGAGGGCGCTCGAGGCCTTTCCGCCCTTGACGAGGTCGTCCGAATAACTGCCCCTATCGGTGAGCGGCCCTCCCGCGCATACAGCCCTGTAGAACTTTCCGACGCCGCGTTCCGCGAGAAGGTTCGACCAGGCGGAGGCAGCCGCGGCATTCCTGGCCAGGATCATGCAGCCCGCGGTCTCCTTGTCGAGACGGTGTACAGGGTAGGGCTTGAATCCCAGTTCGGCCTCCACTACTGAAAGCACGGTGCTCCCGACGCCTTCGCCGGGCTGCGAAGGAAGCCCGGCCGGCTTGTCCACGACGACAACCTCATCGTTCTCGAAAAGTATCCCTATCATTCCTGCCAGCCTACCTGAGGTCCTGGGCTTTTTGCAAGCGAAAACACTGCCTAAAACTTTTCAAGACAAAAAGGAGAGAATGCCTCATAAGTCAAAGTCAAATTCCACCACCAGAGTGGTGGCTTGGAAGAGTACTGACCCGGCAGTATAAAGGTTATCTCGCATACTGAATCGCCGGGTCGTCAAAGTATTTCTGGATTCGTTTTCTATCGTACTGGGACCTTCGATCCTATGCCCTGTTTCAAATCAGCATTCAGATGTTCGTCCGGGTTTACGTCAGGACTGTAGGCAGGGGAAAATACCAACTCGATTTTGTCTTTCCTTGCTTCCACCCATTTGCTCACCAGCTTCGAATGATGCACCTTCAAAGTATCAAGTATAAGAAATACCTTGTGGTGGGCATCCCGTATACGCGCGTCCAGGAATGCAAGTAACTTCTCAACATTCACACCGCCCTCGGCGAGTTCTCGGCGATCATCCAACGTCCACTGTGCTCCAGGTTTCCTGCCTCTCGGTTTGCCTTTGGTTTCGTACTGAATTCCCTGTTCCCGCGAACGACGCAAGACCCGACGCACAGTGGTATGGGTCATTCCCACAGCTTCGACAATGTCTTTTATCGATTCCCCTTGCTGTCCTATCCTGATACTTATCTTGCGACGCTCCTCAAGACCTTCCAGGAAAATCCAGTGGCGTGTTTGTGCGTGAATCTGGAGATGCGGACAGGGTGAGCCGATGTCTTGAATTTTTATATACTATTATAGTATTATTATGCAAAACCTGGAGGAAGAAAATGGGAAAGAGCCTGACAAGGAAGATTCTGGAATCTCATCTTGTCGAAGGTGAGTGGAAAACCGGCGAAGAGATCGGTAGTCACATCGACCAGACGCTCACGCAGGACGCCACTGGCACGATGGCGTATCTCCAATTCGAAGCTATGGGGATCGATACTCTGGCCACTGATTTGTCGGTAAGCTACATTGACCACAACGTCCTCCAAACTGGCTTCGAAAACGCCGACGACCATCGCTATCTACTTTCGATAGCACGCAAGTATGGAATTCTGCTTTCGCGCGCGGGCAACGGAATTTGCCATCAGGTTCATCTCGAACGGTTCGGAAAACCGGGAGCCACACTCCTCGGCTCAGATAGCCATACACCGACAGGCGGAGGTATTGGCATGGCGGCGATAGGCGCGGGAGGTCTTGATGTCGCGCTTGCCATGGGTGGAACGCCTTTCCATCTCCCTTGCCCGGAAGTCGTCCGTATTACACTGAAAGGAAAACTTCAGCCATGGGTGTCAGCTAAAGATGTGGTGCTTGCCGTGCTCGAACGCTTCGGCACAAAAGGGAACGTCGGGCGGATTTTCGAATACGCGGGGCCAGGTTTGGCTTCGCTTTCGGTGCCCGACCGTTCGACTATCACCAATATGGGAGCCGAGTGCGGTGTCACTACATCGATTTTCCCGAGCGATGAGCGTACGAGAGAGTTCCTTCGCGCCCAAAGGAGAGAGTCTGAATGGATTCCCCTCGCGGCCGATCAGGACGCCACATATGAAGTGGAATTCGAGGTAGATTTGGACAAACTCGAAAGTCTCGCTGCCACTCCGCATTCGCCTGGAAACGTGGTATCAGTCAAGACACTCTCACACATAAAAGTGAATCAGGTATGCGTTGGGAGTTGCACAAACTCCTCCTATAGGGATCTCGCTACCGTGGCGCTCATGCTTCGCGGCCGCGTGGTTCCACCCGATGTCAGCCTTGTCGTCACTCCAGGTTCGCGCCAAGTCCTTCTCAATATCGATAAAGATGGATATCTCGCCGATATCATCGCGGCTGGCGCCCGACTCGTCGAACCATCGTGCTCCTTCTGCATTGGAAATGGACAAGCGCCAGCAAGCGGAGCTATTTCGCTGCGCAGTTCGAACCGTAACTTTGAAGGAAGATCCGGGACAGCGGACGCGCAAGTGTATCTCGTGAGTCCGGAAACTGCCATTGCTTCCGCGTTGCTTGGTCATATCGCCTCCGGAAAGGAACTGGAAGAGGTATTCAGCATCAAAACCCCTGTCATTCGGCTTCCTAAATCCTACAGCATCGATGACCGGATGATTGTAACCCCTCTGCCGCCAAAAGATCGCGCGAAGGTGGAAATAGTCCGAGGACCTAATATCGGCAGTCCGCCAATAGTGGCCTCTGTGCCTGAAAAATTGTCCGGTGTTGCTCAAATCAAAGTCGGCGACAAAATCACGACAGACCATATCATGCCCGCGGGAGCGCGCCTTAAATACCGCAGTAACATCAAGGCGTATTCCGCCTTCGTGTTCGAAGCAGTAGACCAGAATTTCGCCTCCCGCGCAGCCGAAGCAAGGGACTCTGGATCGCACAACGTCGTCATCGCAGGCCTGTCCTATGGGCAGGGATCCTCCCGCGAACACGCCGCAATTTGTTCCGCCGCGCTCGGCGTCCGCGCCGTTATCGCCAAGTCCTTCGAGCGTATGCACAAGGCGAATCTCGTCAACTTCGGCGTGCTCCCGCTCGTTTTCGCCGATCAGACGGACTACGACAAGGTCAGACAGGGCGATCGCCTCGAAATTGACAGCCTGCGCGCATCGGTGGAATCGGGCGCCAGCTCAGTTCATGTAAAGGACTTGTCAGGCGGCTTCGAATTCGATGCGTTATGCGAATTGACCGAACGCATGAGAAGTGTGGCTTTGGCTGGCGGAGCGCTCGCTGTCGCCAAAAGGGGAAAAAAATGAAAATAAGGGTAACAACACCTTTAGTCGAACTGGACGGCGACGAGATGACGAGGATTATCTGGGCGATGATAAAGGAGAAGCTTGTTCTTCCTCATCTTGATGTGAAGCTCGAATATTTCGACCTCGGAGTGAAGGAGCGCGACCGAACCGATGACGCGATAACCGTCACGGCCGCGAAAGCGATAGCAAAATTCGGTGTGGGCGTTAAATGCGCAACCATCACTCCCGATGCCGAACGGGTGGTGGAGTACGGACTTAAAAAAGCCTGGGCATCGCCCAACGGAACGCTTCGCGGAATTCTCGACGGTACGGTGTTCAGGAAACCGATAATGGCGAAGAATATAAAACCAGCGGTCAGATCCTGGGTCAAACCCATCGTAATCGGCCGTCACGCGTACGGTGATATTTACAAAGCTGTCGATTTTTTAGTGCCCGGATCGGGGTTGGCGGAACTCGTTTTCACTCCCCATGCCCCGGAATCTGGTATGGGCGACATGCCCGCACCTACGAGAATCAAAATCCATGAATTTTCCAACTCAGGAATTGTAATGGGCATGCACAACACCGACGCGTCGATAGTTTCCTTCGCGAAAGCGTGTTTTAACTATGCCATCTCGGAGAAAATCGATCTCTGGTTCGCCGCGAAAGACACAATCAGCAAAATCTACCATGCGCGGTTCAAGGACATTTTCGCCGCGGAAGCGTCCCGCACTCAAAACTCAATGCGGGAGGCGGGAATTTCGTATCGTTATATGCTTATCGACGATGCGGTCGCCCAGCTCATGAAACATCCTGGCGGAATGCTCTGGGCATGCATGAACTATGACGGCGACGTGTTCTCCGACATGATCGCGTCCGGATTCGGTTCTCTTGGCATGATGACATCGGTGCTCGTTTCTCCCGATGGCGCTTTCGAGTACGAGGCTGCGCATGGAACGGTCAGGAGGCACTACTACGAGCATCTCAAAGGCAATTACACCAGCACGAACTCAGTAGCCTCGATATTCGCGTGGACAGGGGCTATTAGAAAACGAGGCGAGCTCGATGGGACTCGGGAAGTGGTCAACTTCGCGGACAAATTGGATTCGGTCGTCATCGGAACAATAGAAGATGGGATCGTTACGAAGGATCTTCTCGCCATCGTCGAACCCCGACCACAGAATTATGTGAGTACGGAAAATTTCATCGACACTATTTCGTCAAGGCTTGATACGGTTCTTTCAGATTGACCCAAAGGCAAACTTACAGTTCGAGCTTTCCCGACGAATTTAGGAGGCATCTAATGCTCAAAGACAGTCTTACAGTAGTAGACAACAGGACAGGCTCGGCTTACGAGCTTCCTATAATTGATGGAACGATACGCGCAGCCGATCTCAGGAAAATCCGCAGAGGCGACGACGATTTCGGTATAATATCATACGACCCAGGTTTGGCGAATACAGCGTCCACGCGAAGCGCCATCACCTTTGTGGACGGAGACAAAAGCATTCTCCGTTATCGTGGTTTCCCCATCGAGGAACTCGCGGAACATTCCAACTATCTCGAAACAGCCTACCTCGTTATATTCGGAAGCCTGCCGATGGCCGACCAGCTTGCGACATGGGAACGCGAGATACGGTTCCACTCGATGCTTCATACGAACATTCAAAATCTCATTGAGACATTCCGCTATGACGCGCACCCGATGAGCGTTTTCATAAGCGCATTGGCTTCGTTGGCCACACTCTACCCGGATTCGCGCAACGTCACCGATCCCGAGAATAGACGACTGCAGATCGAGCGCATCATAGCCAAAGTAGCGACTGTGGCTGCCTACGCGTATAGACACAATCAAGGATGGCCTTTCAATATGCCCGACGATGAATTGTCGTACGTGGGGAACTTCCTTAACATGATGTTCAAAATGACGGAAGTGAAATACGAGCCGAATCAAGTCATCGAAAAGGCACTCAACATACTGTTTGTGCTTCACGCGGACCACGAACAGAATTGCGGAACCACGACGATGAGGGTGATAGGCTCAGCCCAGGCCGATCCTTACTCCGCCCTCGCCGGCGCGGCGGCAGCTTTGTATGGCCCTTTACATGGGGCGGCAAACGAAGCAGTGCTTTCCCAGCTCGAGCTCATAGGCACGCCAGACAAAGTACCCGATTTCATCGAGCGGGTGAAAAAGGGAGAATACCGACTCATGGGATTCGGCCATCGGGTTTACAAAAACTACGATCCCCGCTGCCGCATTATCAAGCGGACGGCGGAAGAGGTTTTCCGGGTCACCGGGAGCAACGTCCTCGTCGATGTCGCGCTCGAACTAGAACGCATAGCGCTCGGCGACGACTATTTTATCTCGCGCAAACTCTACCCGAATGTCGATTTCTACACTGGTCTCATTTATAGGGCGATAAATTTGCCCGCAAACCTTTTTACCGTGATGTTCGCCGTTCCGAGAACGTGTGGATGGCTCGCGCACTGGCTTGAGGCTTTCGAGGATCCAGAGCAGAAACTCATGCGGCCGAGGCAAATCTATACCGGTTCAGGCATGAGAGGCTACGTTCCCATACAATACCGTATGTAAACGCCGAAATTTACGGGAGTTTTCATATCCATCCAGGGCTTTCGCATCGAAGCCCTTCGTCTCGTTTTATTTATAAGGCAACAAGACGAATAGCATATATTTGAAGTATCATTGGGAAATGTTCGCTGTATGTCTTGAAAGCGCGATTAAGACATTATGCGTTATCGTGCTGTTTAGTGCTATATTGCGCATTCGATCCTTTTTTGTTACATTTGATCATGGGGGCATACCATGAAAAACCTTCGTTGGATCCTGTTCTTCGTGCTTTTCATCGCGGCCGGTTCTTTTGCCTGGGCTGAGGGGAGCAATGAAGCCGATCTCACGTCGCAGATGACGGCTCTCGTGCTCCAGCTCGCCCTCGTGCTTTTCGCCGTCCGCGGAGGCGGCGCTCTCGCCCAGAAACTCAAGCTTCCCTCGGTCGTCGGCGAACTCCTGGCCGGCGTCGTCATCGGTCCCTACGCGCTGGGCGCCCTGCCCCTGCCCGGCTTCGCCCAGGGTCTCTTCCCCCTTTCCCAGGGATTCGCCATAAGTCCTGTGCTCTATGCCTTCTCCACGGTGGCGTCGATCATCCTGCTCTTTTCGTCTGGACTCGAGACCGATATAGACATGCTGCTCCACTATTCCTTCGCGGGCGGCATCGTAGGCCTGGGCGGCGTCATCGCCAGCTTTGGCCTTGGCGCCGGCGTCGGCGCCCTCCTCACCCATCAATCCTTCTTCTCCCCCGCGTCAATGTTTCTCGGCATCATGAGCACGGCGACATCGGTGGGCATCACGGCGCGCATCCTCTCCGACAGGAAGAAAATGGATTCGCCCGAAGGCGTGACCATCCTCGCTGCGGCCGTCTTCGACGATGTGCTCGGCATCGTAATCCTCGCCGTCGTGATGGGTATCGTCGCGGCCATGACAGGGCACGCCGAGGGCGGACTCTCCACCGCCGCCATCGCCGGGATAGCCCTCAAGGCTTTCGGCATATGGCTGGGATTCACGGCTCTCGGTCTTCTGTTCGGGAAGAGGCTGGCGGCGATGCTCAAGAAGCTGGGCGGCGAAACGACCTATCCAGTTCTCGCCCTAGGATTGGCCCTCCTCCTGGCGGGGATCTTCGAAATGCAGGGCTTGGCCATGATCATTGGCGCCTACATCGTCGGAATCAGCCTTTCCAAGACCGAGATAGCCTTCCTCATCCAGGACAAGACCAAGCCCCTCTACGATTTCTTCGTGCCCATATTCTTCGCGATCATGGGCATGCTCGTCGACGTACGACAGATACTCAATCCTGTCGTTCTCGGTTTCGGGCTCGCGTATACCTTTGCCGCTGTCCTCGCCAAGGTGCTGGGATGCGGCCTGCCTGCCCTCTTTCTCGGCTTCAACACGAGAGGAGCGGCGCGCATCGGCATCGGCATGGTTCCCCGCGGGGAAGTTGCCCTCATCGTGGCGGGCATCGGCCTGTCCGGCGGCATCCTCGATCCTTCGATTTTCGGCGTCTCCATCCTCATGATCATGCTGACGAGCATCGTCGCCCCGCCCATGTTCAACGCCGTCATCGCCACTGGAGGAGTCGGCACGCGCAAACCGGTGAAGGGATCGAGGACGGAAACAATGAGCATTTTATTTCCCAGTCATGCGATATCGGAAATTGTCTCCTCCACATTCCTCAGGGAACTCCAGCGCGAAGGTTTCTTCGTCCAGCTCATGAGCATCAGGGACGAGATCAGCCACATCAGGAAGGGCGACGTTTCCATCTCCCTCGTCACCGACAAGAACACGATGACTCTCGAAACAGCCCCAGAGGACATGTCCTTCGTCAAGGCTTCCCTCTACGAGACCCTCGTCGAACTGGACGCCGATTTCGACAAGCTCAAGGAAAGTTATGATCCGGAAAAATTCCGCACCGAAATCCATGTCGAATCGGGCCGCAAGGACACGAGCTTCAGGCGTGTGCTGGATCCCCGCTGCGTGACGGCCTCGCTCAAAGGCAGCAACAAGGAAGAGGTGATAAAAGAGCTGATCGGTATGCTGGAAGCGGCGGGACGCACGACCGACAGCACGCTGCTTTTCTCCGACGTGATGGAGAGGGAAGGCCGCATGAGCACGGGAATGGAACATGGGATAGCCCTGCCCCATGCGAGGACGACTGGCGTGACGCTTCCGGCCATCGCCATAGGCATCCACAAGGAAGGCGTGGACTTCGGCACCATCGACGGCACGCCCGGGCGGATCATCGCCCTCATCGCCAGTCCCGCCGACGACGAAGCCCCCCACATGCAGGTGCTCGCCAGCCTGGGCGCCGTCCTCGGCGACGACGACACGCGCCGTCGCCTCGTAGGGGCGGCGACAGCCGAAGAAGTCTACACTATCCTGACTGCCCGGTAGCCTTGTCTATTTCGACGTCACCAGATAGACACCGGCGATGGCCGTCGCCCCTCCGATAAGCTGGAGAGGGGCGAGCCGCTCGCCCAGGAGGATGAAGGAAGCGACTATGGAAACAACGGGGATGAGGTTTATGTAGACGCTCGATCGGCTCGCTCCCAGCTTGTCCAGGACGATGACATACAGCCAGTAGCCCAGCGCCGACGCGAGCACTCCCAGAAACGCCACATTGAGCCAAATGGAAAAGGACAGGTGGCCTATGTCCTGCCCTTCGGCGACGGCGAAGGGGATGCAGCCCAGCATGCCGAAGAATATCTGCCAGAAGGTGATCGAAAGAAGGGAATACTTCCCTCCCAGAGGTTTTGTGATGAAGGTGTACACCACCCAGGCGACCGCCGCCCCTATCATGTAGAAATAGCCGGCCGGCGAGGCTATGGCCGCCTCGGAGCGGGCGACAATGAGGGCGACTCCGCCGAATGAAAGGAATATTCCGGCCGTTACTGTAGGCTTGATCTTCCTGCGGTACACGACAAGATCGGTGAGGAGGGTCAGTATGGGGATAGTTCCCACGATGATCGATGATTCGGAAGCAGAAAGCCTCATGATCCCGTTATTCTCGAAGAAAAAATAAAGGGTTATGCCCATGAAGCCAGAGGCGGCTATCAGCGGCGCGTCCTTCCAGCTTATGGAAAGGGTAGTCTTCGAAAACCAGGCTATCGGCGGCAGGAGTATCGTCGCGATGACGAAGCGCAGGAGAGCCAGGGTCATGGGCTTGAGCTCGACGACTGCCACCTTCGTCGAGAGGAAGGTGAGTCCCCATATGACAGCCACGGCGAGGCCTGCAAGGGGGACGAATGTCGCTTGTTTTTTCATTGGGGTACTGTATACCCACGTTTCAGCCTCTTGTCCATACCTTGGATGCTCGGCCGCTCGATCGCTCAATCAGGCGACCTCTGCTGTCCCTTCAAGGGCTTGCGTGCTATACTCGGGAACATGGAAGCCGCGCTACTCGACGGATGCTCGCTCAGCCTCGAAACCCTCGTGAAGATAGCCCGAGAGGGCATGAAAGTGAGCCTGGACAAGGACGCCGAAGCACGCATGCAGGCTTCACGAGCCGTTGTCGAGCGCTGCGTCGAAGAACAGCTCGTCCGCTACGGGATCACCACAGGCTTCGGCAAATTCTGCAATGTCGTCATCTCGAAACAGGACAATGCCATACTCCAAAAAAATCTCATCATGAGCCATGCCTGCGGCCAGGGAGCTCCACTGCCCATCCCGGCTGTCAGAGCCATGATGGCGCTCAGGGTCAACGCCCTGGCCGTTGGCAGCTCAGGCATAAGACCCCGGGTCGTACAGCTACTTATCGATATGCTGAATGCAGACATCGTGCCTGTTGTGCCCGAGAAAGGCTCGCTCGGCGCTTCCGGCGATCTGGCTCCCCTCGCCCATATGGCACTCGTACTCATCGGCCTGGGCGAGGCCTTCGCGGTCGGCCAACGCATGCCGGGTCTCAAAGCCCTGGCTCTCGCCGGACTTCACCCCGTGATCCTCGAGGCGAAGGAAGGCCTCGCCCTCATCAACGGCACCCAGGCAATGACGGGCGTGGGCGCCCTTGCCGCCTGGGACGCCCTCAACCTTTACAGGAGCGCGTCCATCGCCTCGGCCCTCAGCTTCCAGGCCCTGCGCGGCATAGCCGACGCCTTCGATCCCCGCATTCATGAGCTGAGGCGCCAGCCTGGGCAAATCGCCTGCGCCGCCGACATGAGACGTCTGGTCGAAGGTTCTGCCCTCACCACCCGGCAGGGAGAGCAGCGCGTCCAGGATGCCTATGTCCTCCGCTGTGTCCCCCAGGTCCACGGCGCCAGTCTTGACGCCATAAGCTATGTTCTGGCCATCGTTGGTAATGAACTCAACGCCGTCACGGACAATCCCCTCATCTTCCCCAATCCGGCAGGGAGGCTCGGTGGAGAAGCGTCATCTGCGGCAGCAGGGGACGGCGACCCAGGGAACATCATCTCAGGCGGCAATTTCCATGGACAGCCCATAGCCCTCGCCATGGATTTCCTCGGCATAGCCTGCGCCGAACTGGCCAGCATCGGCGAAAGGCGCATCGAACGTCTTGTCAACCCGGCACTCTCCGAAGGCCTGCCCGCCTTCCTCACCACCTCGGGGGGCATCAACTCGGGATTCATGATCGTCCAGTACGCGGCCGCTGCCCTCGTCTCCGAAAACAAGGTCCTCGCTCACCCTGCATCCGTCGATTCCATACCCTCGAGCGCCAACCAGGAAGACCATGTCTCGATGGGCACCATCGCCGCCCGAAAAGCCGCTTCGATCGTGGAGAATGCCCAGCGCGTCATCGCCATGGAATTGGCCGCCGCCTGCCAAGCCCTCGACCTGCGTGCCATCCAGATGGGCATTTCGGCCATCGAGGCAATGCTCTCGCCGAAAACGACACCAGCCTACAAGGTGGTCCGCTCTGTCGTCACCCGCCTCGACGGCGACAGGGTGATGTATCCCGACCTCGACGCCATTTTCAGGCTCGTCGCCGACGGAGCCATCGCCGAGTGCTGGGAGTAGCGCTAAGCGGAGAATTGGGCTATCCTTCCCGCAAAACTTCCCTCCGGAGGATTTCAATGGCGGTAAAACGCGACATCGGCTTGCGCCTCAACAGACTCTCGCCCCAGGAAAGGGGCAAACTCATTTCTTATATAAATATCAAGCTTTCAAGCATGGGCCTGCCCGTCTATTCCAAGGAAGGCACGGGCTTTGTCGAACTCGCCTCCGACATGCTCGAAAGCTTCAGGCAGAAAGACCGGCTCCTCACCGGCTACCTTCCTCCCGTCGACAGGCGGATTCAGGATTTCCTCGACGCTTACCTCGGCGATCTCGGCCTGGCGAGGCTTCCTACCCTGCCCTCCTCCACCCTCGTTTTGGACCGCTATGGCATGTCGCGCGAAATTTCCCTTCCGCCGGGAGGGCACAAGCACGTGTCCCCCACCCTCACCTCCTATCGCCTGCGCAACGGCGTTCTCCACAACCCCACCAATGACAAGCGCACGACGGAGGGCGTCTTCCATATAGCGGAAGGCGGCCTTCCCGTCCCTCCCGACAAGAAGGCCGTGCCCAAGATCGTCTTCGCCCGCCTCCTCGAGGCTGCCTTCAATCCGCCTGCCGAACTCCTCGAACTCCCCTTCACCGCCGACGAGAGCGAAAAGGCCCGGACCATGCTCTCTCTCCTGATGCGCCCCGTTGTCCGCCCCGAGGTTCACGGATACTGCGAGGAGCGCTCGATGGAGGTGCGCTTCTTCGCGCCTGGCTCCCTCGCCGCCAGTCTCGACTTCGTCGAGAGCATCTTCGGCAATTCGGGCGACCCCCTCATCCCCGACAATGACGCCGCCCTCGATCCCCTGCGCTGGAGCGGAACGACGGGATGCATCATCCTCGCCACCCACCTCACGACGATGCTGAAAAAGGATCTGGGTCTGCCTCACTGGGATGAGGCCACGGAGCGCCAAAAGCGCGATGGCATGTGCTGGAAGGAGCCGACCGAGCGCTACAACGACGGCAAGCCTTTCAAGATCTGCGCCCGCGACGCGCGCGGCGTTATCGTCTCGATTCTTGCCGACAACTATTTCGGCTACTCGAAGAAGGAGATCAAGGCTCACGTATCCTATTCAGCCAACCTCCTCGGGCTGGCCGAGGAAGAACACGCGGGTGGAGCCCTCGTCTTCCCTTCCTACAACCATGGCACACGTTTCGTCCCTGACACCAACCTCAATTCAAGAGGACACAATATCCAGGAAGTCTTCGAACTCATGCGAGGACGAATCGCCGTGAAGCCCGAAGGCTATGCGATCGACCTCACCTATCCCAATATTGTCTACCTGTCCGAGAATGCCTACATCTCCCTCGAGGACCAGAAGGCCCACTGGAGCTGGGAAGGCCGGGAGCAATCGCTGCGCATACTGCCGGGAGAAGTCTACGTGCATCCGACAGGCTATAGGATTCACATGGAGCGACACCCGGGTTCGGGAGCGTGGAGGCTGATAGGTACGACAGCCGAAGGACTTCTCTGCCACAAACCCTGCACCGTATCGGGAGGGGGAAAATCGGAGATAGCGAAGCAAATTTCCGACGCCATCACCTACTCGCCTCTCACGATCGCCGACTTTCATGAGGACATGAAGGCGGTGAAAGCCATCATCGAGAAGGATTACGGCAACCGCTTCAAGGACGAAGACGAAAACCATGGCAGGGATTCCCGCAACATACTCACGCCCAAGCGCTCCTTGGGCTCGGTGATCAAGCTCCTCTCCCCCTCATCCCTCTATAAGGACGAATACAACGACTGGCTCAAGTCATTGCCGGAGCGGATCAAGAGCCTCGTCTTCCTCGTCAAGCGCTTCTATACCCCCGACTGGGGCGACGACTGGATGTCCCACTTCTCGGTGGACGCGGTCAACGGTACTACCGGCAACATACTGAAATTCGAGGACAGGCCGGTGCAGGGTTCCTACCTGCGCGTCGGACGTGATCCCCGAGGCATGCGCAGGACCTTCAAACTGCGCCAGGACTTCATGCCGGCCGAAAAGCGCCAATGGGAGGACGACATAACGGCGTCTATCGTCGTCCCCTCAAGGACCCTAGAGCACCTGCCTTCCTTTGCCGAGAAGCATCCGAGCCTCAAGTTCTGCAGAAACGTGGAAGCCCGCTTTTTCCAGAGGCCGGATGACGCCATCATACGCGGTTACGACAAACAGGCCGAAAAAGACCTTTCGCGCCAGGACAATTTCATAAGCAATTTCGAGCCGCTGACGCGTGCCAAGGCCGCAGAGTTCATCGAGAAGACCGTCCAGTTTTCCGAATACACCGACGCCATGCGCTTCTTCATCGAGGCCGCCGAAGCCGATCCCCATTACGAGTATTTCGTGGCTTCGGACAAGCCCAGGCTTGTCAATGGCTCCCCATCCAAAAACCCACGATACCTCCAGCTCGACCCGAATTACACCAATCCCCAGGGGCGCTACCTCGCCGACCTAGGGCCGAGGCTCTACCGCAGGGTAAGCGCCGACATGCCCCTTCTCCACCCCGTGGGAGCCGTTCTGCCTGGACGAAGGAATAATCCCGCGGATCACAAGGCCGGCATACGACCTCTGGCTGTCTATGGCCCCATCCACTACCAGGATTTGCCAGAGCTCTTCATGGACTTCGTCTGTTCGCTGACGGGCAAGAGCCCCTCCACCACGGGAGCGGGCAGCGAGGGCGCGCTCACGAAAGGCCCCTTCAACGCCCTTGTCCCCACAACGGATCTCAACAACGCCCTTCTCTCCTTCATCCTCACGGGCTACGCCGGATTCACGACAGCCGCCGGCTATATCGGCGGAAAATACAAGGTCGAACATGACATTTCCCTTCTCGTGCCCGAACTCTGGGCTCGGCTCTCCCCCGAGGAGAGGGATCCCGAATTCCTGAAGGAGCATGGCTATCTGGAGCCTGTGGAGGACTTCAGCTATGAGGGGCATCTCGTTCCCGCTTCGCGCCTGGGCTGGAGAATAACGCCCCTCTTCGCCTCGACCTATCTGGGCAGACTTTTCGATACGCCCGCCTCGGTATTCCCCGAGGACATGCTCCGTCCGGAGCTTCAGTCCCTCCCCGATTTCATCGATGGCGTGGAGAATATAGCCGAAGCCATGGAAAAATCGGCCAAGGCCTATATAGAGGACGGATCGATAGCGGCGGCTATTCCTCCGCTCAAGGCCCTGCTCTCGGTGATGGCGACGGGAAGCTTTGAAGGCAAGAGCATCCACGATCCGGAAGTTCGGAAGCTATTCGAAAGGGACTATGTGGTTTCTTCCGATTGGTACAGGAAGAGACTTGAGGCATACCGCGGGCAGGAGATCGCCTACATAGAGAAATCCATCGCCTATATCCGCGGATACCTGGCCGAAAAAGCCGAACCGAAAAGCCTTTCGGCTCGACGAGCCCAGGCCGAGCTGGCGAGGGCAAGAGAACGCCTGGAGCAGGTTACTGCCGCGGATTTCCTGGACTTCGTGGACGGCTCAATAGGCAAGGACGCCCTGTTCCAATGAAGGGGAGCCTGGTCGTCAGCGGCATAGCCGAACTGGCGACGCCGACGGGCTTTTCCGCCAGGCGCGGCTCGGAGATGGGCGAACTGCGCATCGTAAAGAACGCCGCCATCGTCGCCGACAACAGCCTCATCCTCTACGCCGGCCCCGAGGACAGCCCCGAGTTCGCCAGAGCCGCCAACCTGGCCGACCTGAAGGGAGCGCTCTCCCTCGACGCGGGCGGCGGGACCTGCGTTCCCGGTTTTGTTGACAGCCATACGCATTTCCTCTTCGCCGGATTCCGCGCCGATGAATTCTTCTGGCGCGCCCAAGGCCTGCCCTACATGGAGATCCATGGCAGGGGCGGCGGAATCCGCCGGACCATGGACGCGACGCGCGGCTCCTCCATCGAAGAGCTGCTCGCCCTCGGCAAGGCGCGCCTCGATACGATGCTCGCCCTGGGCGTAACGACGGTAGAGGGAAAATCGGGATACGGCCTCGACCGCGACACCGAGATCCGCCAGCTGGAAGCCATGGCCGCCCTCGATCGGAGCCACAGCGTCGATATCGTCCCCACCTTCATGGGAGCGCATTCGATCCCCCCCGAGTTCGCGGGACGGCCATCCGACTACATCGACTTCGTCATCGAAAAAGTGCTCTCCGAGGTTGGAAGGCGCGGGCTCGCCGAATTCGCCGACGTTTTCTGCGAGGAAGGCGTTTTCGGCATCGAGGATTCGCGGCGCTATCTGCTGGCAGCGCGGGCGTCGGGCCTCGGCCTCAAGCTGCACGCCGACGAGATCGTGCGCATCGGCGGCGCCGGCCTCGCCGCCGAACTCGGGGCCATAAGCGCCGACCATCTCCTCAAGGCCTCGCCCGGGGATCTCGCCGCCATGGGCGCGGCAGGCGTCATCGCCACCTGCCTACCCCTCACCGCCTTCACCCTGCGGGAACCCTACGCGGACGCACGCGCCATGATAGATTCCGGCCTCGCCGTCGCCCTCGCCTCCGACCTCAATCCGGGCTCCTGCTACAGCCAATCCATCCCCTTGATCTTCGCCCTGGCGACGCTCTCCATGAGCCTCACTTTCCCGGAAACCCTCACCGCGCTGACGCTGAACGGCGCCGCCGCGCTCGGCCGCGCCGCGAGCATAGGCTCGCTTGAGCCCGGCAAACGCGCCGATTTTCTCATCCTCGACGCGCCTGAGGCCAGCCATCTAGCCTATCATGTGGGGATGAATATCGTGTGTAGAGTGATCAAGGACGGGGAAATGGTTATCGGCTGAGAGCGGTCACCTTTTCGCTTTGTCGCCGCGAGAAAATGTAGATGAAAACCGCCAGGATCACCCCGACGAAGGCGACGATGAGGGCTGGGGAAGGCTTTTCTCCGTAGATGACGAGGCCGATGAAGAGCTGGAGTGTGGGCGACACGTATTGGATGAAACCCATCCTCTGGAGGCTGATGGAGTTGGCGGCTATCGCGAAGCAGAGAAGGGGAATGGCTGTCACGACGCCGGCGAGGGTGAGGAGGATGGTGACGGCGGCCCCGCCGCTCCAGAAGGCTCCAGTCCCTGCCGCGTGGCGCAAAAGGAGAAAAACTATCGCGATAGGAGAGATGGCGAGAGTCTCGACAGTGAGGCCGAGGAGGGGATCCAGGGCAAGGCGCTTTTTCAGCGCACCATAGGTTGCGAAAGTGAGACCCAGGAGGAGGCTCACCCATGGCAGGGATCGATAAGCTATCGCCGCGCCGACGATTCCGGCCGTGGCGACAAGAACGGCCAACCTGATCCAGCGATCGGCCTTTTCATGAAAGAAAAGCATGCCCATCACCACGGACAGGAGGGGGTTGATATAGTAGCCCAGCGCCGACTGCATGACGCGCCCGCTGTTCACCGCCCATATATAGAGATACCAGTTGCACGTGACGATTACCGAGGCTGCGAGGACGAGGGCGAATCGTCGCCTGTCCTTCATGAGAGCCTTTATCTCCGCGAGTCGCCCCTTGGCCGCGAGAAGGACAAGACAGAAAATGGCTGCCCAGAAAATCCTGTGGAAGAGGATCTGCAGCGATTCGACCGACGACAGTTGCTTCCAGTAGAGGGGACAGAAACCCCATATTCCGTATGCCCCGAAGGCTGCGAGGGTTCCGCGGAGTGAGCTTTTCGCTTCGTAGTCTTTTTCGCTCATGTCGTCATAGTAATGCGGCTCGAACGGCATCGTCG
>JBAQLW010000284.1:0-3076 GCA_049302175.1 Rectinemataceae bacterium | reverse complement strand
ATCAGGAGAGTGCCGTTCTCGACGACAGTTTTCATCTGCCGCACCTTCGCGAAGGTGGCGACGGAGAGACCTGACAGGGCCATGAAGCTGATGAGTTCGACGAGAAGGACGGCCAGGAATTTTGTCCGGATGCGCACGGGAGGACTATAGCACGGCTTTGCGGAGCCGGGCCACTTCCCGTTCAAGGAAATCCCGCAGGAAGAGGAGTTCCCGCTCGCTCAGGCCGACTCCCAGAAGGATATGTTTCGTGCCCACTTCCACCGAGAGCTCCTTCGAGGGATTGCCCGAGGCCTGCATCTTGGAGGGGATGACTTTGACCTCGCCTATATCCTTCAAAGGCCAGGAGTTCCTGCGCTCGAAGCCGAAAATCACGGATCTGAGATGGAAGCCGTCGCGGTTCAGTACGATATCGTTTCGGGTAAAGGCGGGACCCACCACGGTTTTAGCCATGAAGACGCCCACGCCCCAGAAGGGAAGGCTGAAGAGGGGGAAGAAGAAGGTAGCCCTCATCCGCAGCGTCATCATTGTCCAGAAGGCGATAAAGCCTATCCAGAAAGAGGAGAAAAGCAGGCCGGGCACCGCCGGACTGCGAAGCCCTACGCTGGGCAGCTTGATATTGACCCTCTCGTCCAGTTCCTCGATCAGAACCTTGGAGTCGGAGGGCAGGCTGTCGGGGTAAAACTTTTTCCGGGGCGGAGCTGTCTGGGCGTCCTGTACAGGCAGTCTCGTCTCGCCGCGGAGGATGGCGGCCGCCTCTTGGGCGGGGAGGCTGCGACGGCTCACGTCTGGATCGAGCCAGGACGAGAGCACAGCCTCAAGTCTGGCAGATACGTCGAGAAGACTGCCGAGGTCGATCTTCAGCCCCTGCGTGGGGAGTTCGGCGGGATTTCTTCCGGTGAGGAGGAAGACGGCCGTTGCCGCCGCGCCGTAGAGATCCGATCGGTGGCTGGCTCGGCCCGCCACCTGTTCGAGGGGGATATACCCCGCCGTTCCCACGAGCGTAGCCCCGGGGAAGAGAGCCGTCCGCACGGCGTCCTGAACGCCCGAAAAATCCACAAGGGCTATCGAACCTGTCGTCCTCAGGATGATGTTGCGGGGATTTACGTCCCTGTGGACCATGGGAGGGCGCAGGGAGCCCAGGTAGGCAAGGATTTCCGCCAGCTCGGCGAGCATCTGCTCCACCTCGGATTCGGCGAATTTCCTGCCGGATTTCACAACCTTCTCGAGGTCCTGTCCTTCTATGTATTCCATGGCGAGGACGAGGCGCGGCCGCCCCTCGCGTTCGGTCTCGAAGCTTTCGAAATAGGCGGGAATGCCTGGATGGGAGAGCTGCTTCAGGGCGTCGGCTTCCCGCCTGAAGATATCAACGGCGTTCCAGGAAGCCGCGTCGGCCAGATCGAGAATCTTGAGCACGGCGTCGGGCGCGTCTGTGCCTTTTGCGAGCCATGTCGATGCCGAAATGCCTCTTCCCAGCTGCCTTGTGAGGATAAAATTCCCGATTCTCTCGTTTTCCTTCAATCAATTTCCCTTATGTTCGCCTTGCGAAGTGATTCGAGGGCTCTGGCTTTCTCGGCCTTGAGACCCAGCTCGTCATAGGTGTCGGCTAGGTTGAACCAGGCTTCGGCCATGGCTGAATCGATGCCCGTGGCCTTTTCAAAGCATTTCCGTGCTTCGTCGTACTCGGATTTACGGAAATGTATGACGCCCAGGTCGTTCCAGGCTTGGGCGAAATCAGTCTGCGCCTCGAGGGCTTGCCGGTAGAGATTGGCGGCCGTCGCGAAGTCGTCCTCCTCGTAGGCGAGGAGTCCGAGGGCATGGATGAACTCGGCGTCGCCGGGGGAGAGCCGCAGCGCCTCGAGGATGTCTGCTCGGGCTCCTGCCACATCGCCCGAAAGGCGTTTTGCCTCTGCCCTGTTGAAGAGGACCCCTGTCATCCCGGGCTCGATGCCGAGGGCTTCCGTGAAGGATGCTATCGCTTCGGGAAATCGTCCTGAATCTGTCTGCCTGATGCCTCTCACATTGAGGGCTGAGGCTGTCAGCGTCACTTCCGATTGCGGCTCCATATGCATCCTCCAGGATAAAAGTAAAATCGCTGTACAAATAATACTCGACTTTTAGCCAAAGGTCATCATACTTAGGGAATGGGTGAAGTTCGCATTGTCGTCCAATGAACTGCCAGACAGCCGTCTACAGGGGCTTGTACAAAAAATAATGTATATGTATAATTTCAGTATATTATTATCGATATAGATATCTTCATATATTTTACTGGGAGGTTTGGCATGCCTGCTGCGGGTATCGAGTTTTCGAGCGAACTGAACAACTACATCGGCGAGTGGGGCAGGAAGCCCGGCGGGCTCATCATGATGCTCCACAGGATCCAGAACGAATTCGGCTACATCCCCCGCGAGGCCGCGGAAAAGCTGTCCCGAATGGTCGGCTTGCCCCTCGCCAAAATATACGGCGTCATCACCTTCTATCATTTTTTCAAGACCTCCAAACCGGGCAAGCACCGCATAGCGATGTGCATGGGTACCGCCTGCTATCTCAAGGGCGGACGGGACATCGTCGAGGAGGCTCGCTCCATCCTGGGCATAGCCGGGGAAGACGTTACGGACGACGGCCTTTTCAGCATCGACGAAGTGCGCTGCCTTGGCTGCTGCGGCTTGGCCCCCGTCATCCAGGTGGGCGACGAGGTCTACGGCAAGGTGACGAAGGATCAGATGCCGGACATCATAGCGAAATACAGGAACCTCTAGGGAGCGCAGGAAGCGTCCACCCGCCTGCAGTCCAGCGATGCACTATGCCATCGTCGATTTCCAGATCGATATAGCGCAGAACTCCTGTAAGGCTGAGGCCTGCCATTCCTGAAGCAGGCTGTCGAGCTGGGCGGCGGCTGCTTTTCCATCGTCTCGGAGAAGGGAAGGGGCACGGAGGTGGCGTTCCGTTTCGACACGCGGAACCTGGACTGCCCTCCCCTCGGCGATCTGCCGGGGGCTCTTCTCTCGATCCTGTGCATACCCGGCGCGCGGGAGATGACAATCGCGCAGGCGTGCTTCGCTGAAGCAATATTTGC
>JBAQLW010000283.1:0-1732 GCA_049302175.1 Rectinemataceae bacterium | reverse complement strand
CTATAGACTTTATCGCGGGTGAAAGATCCTTGATGCGGCCGTATGGCGCACCGTCTCCCACTATCGCCTCGATGAGGCTGATTGCCTTGGATACTTCGGCGTCTTCCTGGAGCTTTTCGCGATTCGGTTTTATTTCTTCGAGAAGCTTTTGAGCCTCTCGCCACAACGCGATCTGGTTGCCGAAAAATCCGTCGATCAAGCTGTAGTTTTCCGACGCTGTCTGAAGTTCGGCGGACTTAGCGCTGAGCGTTTCGATAAGCTCGTCGTTTTGCGGCGTCTGGAGGAAGGGCTTTATGAGCGACTGAATTTCTCGCGACGTATCCACACCCGGATATCGGGCCGGCTCGTGCTCCACCGATCTGAGATACTCCGAGAGACGGGCATCCCAAAGGCGGAAATGAGCCCTGAAATGCTCGGCGAGCTCCCGGGCCGTGCCCGGCGCGAAATCGACGAAAATGCCTTTCGCAAGCGCCTGGGCTCCTGCCAGCGTATCGTCGGCGATTTTCCGGCTTCTCGTAACGCTCACGCCATCGTAAAGACTCGACTTGACAAAATAATCCAGGGATTTATTGAGTTCGATATAGCCGCCCTTGAAAAGCTTGACCTCGTCCAATCGGAACATGAGCGCTACGAGGACCTGCGCATTCCCGTCCGGCCATCCATAGGGAGCGGCGCCAAACCTCTTGACGAGATCGGCCAACGTCGTCGTCTTAACAGCCCGGGCGCAGAGATCGAGATACGCGCGAATTTCCTCGAGCGCGAGGGGATTGTTTGTCTGTGCTCCATTTCCAAAAAGCGCGGCGCTGGATGCCGTTAGCAGGTTGCGCACCATGGTTTCCCAGTCGCTTGCGGGATTGGGCAAAAGGTCGAGCTTTTTATAGACAACCGTAACCAGACATCGCGCGACTTCCATGAGGAGCGCTGCCCCACCCTTCGCATTCGGGCGATACTCGGTCCCACAAATATAAATATGCGCTTCCTTAAGGAGTCGGGTCACTTCCCTTATCAGCTTCTGGCGTCGTTGGTTGTTTTAGTTCGATTTCTGGGCGAGAATCACTTCTTCGCTTGAACTTGTCTGGCGCGCGGCGGGGCTTTCAAGATAGGTCTTCGTCTTCAAGAACAGATTGAGGTCGCGATAGTACTCGGTATCCTCCGGCAGAATGATGAGGACCTGGTTTTCGCGGGCGCTTGCGAGTACACCGTTCGCTTTCTTGGTCTGGTAGTCGTCGCCACCCAAAGGGGAGGCGATTTCAATATCCAGATCGCCTTTGCCGGAAAGGCAGTAACCATCCAGGCTGAGCAGGATATCGAAGCTCTTCCCGTTGTCATGGCGATATTTCGATTTACCGTCGAAACCATCCTGGAAAAGGAAGCCCGCGAGTTCGCGGATATCCGCGTTGTTCGGAAGCGATGTGTTCTGGATTTCCCTGGTGATGCTCTGCTCTTCAATAGTGAGGAATATAAACTCGTCGTTTTGGCGACTGATGAGGTTCTCTTTTTCGAGACGCGCAAGGGATTCTTCGATCCTGCGCTTCAGGCTCACCATGTCGCAATCCACTTCCGAAAGGCTTAAAACGCTCAAGTTTTGGATGGTGCCCTTGATGCGGCGCAGTTTAAGGTAGCGAATCAGGAAAAGCGTTTCGAGGAGCCTGTGGTCGAATTCGCCCAAGCTGGGTATTTCGCGGGCATTATACAAGGAGCGAGCCACGGAGCCGTCGAGGAAGCTCTGTAT
>JBAQLW010000282.1:0-1624 GCA_049302175.1 Rectinemataceae bacterium | reverse complement strand
GTCTTCACCATGTCGGGAGCCGGGGCAGCCCTCGAACCGGAAGGCTTCGTCTTTTCCGGCTGCGGCGCCGCCAGCGTCAAAATCCAGCCTTCCGCTGACCAATCGGCCCAGAAAGGTCCGCTGGAAGCCTCGGCGATGTTCAGTATCGATGAACTTTCCGCTTGGGCGAGGGAAATGTTCGCCGCCGCCGAACTCTATCGCAAAACAGGCGGCCTCCATGTCGCCGCCCTCGCCTCTCGCGCCCAGGCAAGCGCGCGCGGAGGGGCTTGCGCCAGCGCCGAAGCAAGCGACGGGTACTTTGTCGCCCGCGAGGACGTCGGCCGCCACAACGCCGTGGACAAGGTGCTCGGCCGCGGATTTCTCGACCGCGTCGATTTTCATCGCTCAGCCATCCTCACGAGCGGCCGCATCGCGGCCGACATGATACAGAAAGCGGCCAAGGCCGGCGTCGCCGTACTCGTCTCGCGCAGCATTCCGACGACGGAAGCCTACGCGAGGGCACTGGAAGCCGGCGTCACCCTCGTCGGGCGGATCGGTTCGGCCCACCCCATCGTCTACACACGGCCGGACCGTATAGGAGCATGAAATGGTAGAGTACAGAACCGGATTTTCAGCCATGGATTGGGATCGCGTGACGGAAATGCTGGCCCAGGCCTTCTGGTGCCTCGGCACGGAAAAGGAAGAGGTCGTGAAGGGGGCCGAAAACTCAGCCATCGTCATCGGCGCCTTCGATGAGTCCGGGCGGCAAATTGGCTATGCTCGCGCGATATCCGACAAGGTTCGCTTCGCCTACATCATCGATGTATACGTCGACGAGGCACATCGCCGGCAAGGCATAGGCCAGGCCATGATACGTTGCATGCTCAATCACCCTTCCATGGCCGATGTCTACCAGTGGCTCCTCATCACAAGGGACGCCCACGAAGTCTACAAGAAAGTCGGCTTCAAAGTGACTTCACGCCCGCTCGACTGGATGGAGATATGGAAGCCGCGCCCTCCTCGGGGCACTATCAAGGCATAACGCCTCGGGCCTAGCGCTTCACTTTCCCGACCGCCCAGGAAGCCTGGGCGTCTTGACACGGGAGGGAGAAGCGATTTATTCTTGGCGGGCAAGCAATGCAACGCGACGCGACGATGAGGAGTGAGCGATGTCCGATCAGATGGAGTATGGGTCTTTCGAGGCAGCACAGGAGAAAAGCAATGCTATAGAGAAGGATATACCCATCCACCCCGAGCGCTACAGGGTGCTCACGGGCGACAGGCCCACGGGACGCCTCCATATCGGCCATCTCTTCGGTTCCCTGCAGAACCGTGTGCGCCTCTCGAGGCTCGGGGTCACCACCTACATCGTCATCGCCGACTACCAGGTCCTCACGGACCGCGACACCTTTGAGGCCATAGCCGAAAATACCCGCGAACTCACCATCGACTACCTCGCCGTGGGGATCAAGCCAGGCGAGCACACGCATATTTTCCCCCACAGCCACGTGCCCGAGCTGAATCAGCTCCTTCTGCCCTTCCTCACCCTCGTGACGAACGCCGAGCTGAACCGCAACCCCACGGTGAAGGAAGAGATCGCCGCATCGGGCATGAAGAACATCACGGCGGGCATGTACACCTACCC
>JBAQLW010000281.1:0-4888 GCA_049302175.1 Rectinemataceae bacterium | reverse complement strand
TCTGGGGGAAACCGGCCAGACTGGAAGGCAGTCTCCTTGAGCGCATCAGGCTTCTCATCGCGTCGGATATCGCCCTTTACGCCTGTCATCTGCCGCTCGACATGCATCCCGAAGTGGGAAACAATGCCGTTCTCGCCGACCTCCTCGCTCTGCGCGACAGAAAGCCGTTCGGCGCCTATCACGGCATCCCGATCGGCGTCAGTGGTCGGCTCGAATCGCCCCTCTCCGTGAAAGAACTCCTCACCCGCATCCTCCCCGACAATAGTCAGCCGAGGGCTGCTATTCTACCCGGTTCGGAAAAAATATCCACCGTGGCCATCGTTTCGGGCGGAGCCCCTTTCGAAGCTTTCCAGGCTTTCGGAAAGGGCATAGACCTCTACATCACCGGCGAGCCCTCCCATTCCGTATACCACGAACTCGTGGAGAACAAGCTGAACTTTATCGCCGCCGGCCACTATGCGACCGAAATTTGGGGGGTGAAGGCTGTCGCCGCCCGTCTCGCGAAGGAAAAAGGCATGGAGACTCTCTTCATCGACATCCCAACAGGGCTTTGAACCTGGAGAAATACCACCATGGAGCAGAACGTATCGAAAGCCGAACGAAAATCCGGGAAGACAGCCAATATCCTGCCAGCACTCATCGCCCTGTCTCTCATCGCGGCGGATCAACTGATCAAGGAGTGGATTGTAGGACATGTGCCTGAAAACACTATCGCCTCGAGGCATATGGGAGATTTCCTCTGGATCGTGCACATGCGCAACCTAGGAATAGCGTTTTCCATAGGCGATTCCATTTCCCGCCTGCTTCGCGCGGCGCTTTTCATCGTTCTTCCCGCCTGTTTTCTTTCGGCAGCGGCCGTCTTTTCCTTCGTCTCAAAAACGCTGACCCTTTTTCAGCGTTATGCGATATCGATAATCATTGGGGGAGGAGTGGGCAATCTCATCGACAGGATTTTTCGTCCCGAGGGTGTCGTCGATTTTATATCCTTCTCTCTTTTCGGGATTTTCGGTCTCGAACGTTTCCCGACCTTCAACATTGCGGACATGTCCATCACCATCGGAGCCGCTCTCCTGATCATCAGCGGCTTCCTGGCGGATGGAAATGAAGCGGTCAATGAATAAAGGCGTCAAGACAGCGATCTTCGTTGTCGCCGCATCCATTGGCAACATCCTTGCAACTGGTCTCATCTTTATCGCATGCCTCTGGATCTACTCCCTCACCCTTGGACGCTGGCTCCCCCCGACAGCGGTCATGTGGGCTATCGTCGCGAGCTTTCTTCTCGCCATGGTGGGTGCCTTTTTTCTTTACAGGAAGGCACTGTCTCTTGCCCAGAAAAAATACAACCTGGAGGAAAGGCTGGGGTTCTCTTCCCGCCCGAAGAAACCCAGGGATTGAGGCTGGTGGCAATCAGCTTTTTGCGTTTACGGTTTCGGGTTTCCATGAATTTACATGCCTGAACGTGGCTAAAAGCAGGCTCGTGGCCTGGTGAAGAGGAGAAGAGCGAATATGAAAGGGGTCATGTCGACAACAAAGGTGAAAGCAAGAGAAAAATTCCTGGAATTGGGTCTCGGCCTGCCCGAAATCTACCTCCCTGTGGAGAAACTCGATCACCAAGCCTGGGCCGTGGTGGCCTGCGATCAGTATTCCTCCGAGAGGGAGTATTGGGAGAAGGTCGCCGGCTTGGTGGGCTCCAACCCCTCAACACTGAACATGATCTATCCCGAATGTTACCTCGAGGATGGCGACAAGGCCGAACGCATCGCCCGAATCCAGTCTTCCATGGGCAACTATCTGGCCAGGGGCTATCTCGAGACGCCCGGGGAAGGATTTATACTCGTCGAGAGAACCACTCCCTATGAGAAAAAGCCGAGGATCGGACTCGTCGTGTCGGTGGATCTGGAAAAATATCAGTATGGCAAGGATTCGAAAAGCCTGATCCGCCCTACCGAAGGCACGATCGTGGAGAGGCTCCCTCCCCGCATGGAGATTCGGCGTGGAGCTCCCCTCGAACTCCCCCATATCATGATCCTGATGGATGATCCTTCACGCTCGGTCATCGAGCCTCTCTATGAAAAAAGAGCCTACTTAAAAAAACTCTATAATTTCGACCTCATGGCCGGCTCCGGGCATCTGCGCGGTTGGTTCGTGAAGGACGAGGCCTCACTCGAAACGATTGTATCGGCGCTCGGCAGATTGGCGGATCCCGAAATTTTCAGGGCGAAATACGGAATCGACGATGTTCTCCTCTTCGCCGTGGGCGACGGGAATCATTCCCTGGCCACAGCCAAGGCGACCTGGGAGGAAGTCAAGGCTTCCTTCTCCGGCAAGCCCGAAGCTGAAGCCGCCGAATCCCTCGCCCTTCACCCGGCGCGCTTCGCCCTCGTCGAACTCCTCAATATCTACGATGAAGGACTGCCCTTCCATCCCATCCATCGCGTCCTCTTCAACGTCGACAGGAAGGAGCTCTTCGCCGCGCTGGCAAAGGCCGGAGCCAGAATTTCGACGATGCCCGGCTCCCGCGAAGCCTTTGGGGCCTGTGATCTTCCCGATCCCGATGGAGGGCACAGGATTGCCTGGACGGATGGGCAAAGCTCGGGGCTCATCATCTTCGACAGACCTGTAGCCAAGCTGGCTTCGGGCAGCCTGCAGGAAGTCCTCGATGTCTACCTGGAAAATCACCCCGCTACCACGATCGACTATATCCATGGATCGGGGAGCCTGGAGTCGCTTGCTTCCAGACCAGGCAACCTGGGCCTCTACCTGCCCCCCGTCGACAAAGGGTCCTTTTTCGCCACGGTGATCCAGAACGGCGTCATGCCACGGAAAACTTTCTCGATGGGTGAGGCGCCGGAAAAGCGCTTCTATATGGAAGCGAGGAAGATCGTTCCCTGAACGAGAGGCGGTTGATCGTACTGAGCAGTAGATAGTATTTTGCGGTTGAACTTGACAGGCGAATCCACCATGATACTATAAAAAAGTATCGAGATCCGCGCAGTATCGAGATCCGCGCAGTATAGAGATCCGCGCTTTGTTTCACTAAGGATTTTATATCCGCGAGTACAACACTAGGAGGATTCCATGGTTATTCTTTTGGCCGATGCCTTCGCCCCCGACCTTCCCGGCAGATTGTCGGCTTTCGGCGAAGTCGTCAGCGATTTCAAGCGCCTGGCCGATGCCGAAATCCTCATCGTCCGCTCCAAGACCAAGGTGGACAAGACGATGATCGACGGAGCCCCGAAGCTGAAGTTCATCATCAGGGGCGGCGTGGGCGTCGATACGATCGATGTGGATTATGCCAAAGCCAAGGGAATTCTCGTGGATAACACCCCGGAGGCATCCAGCCTTGCGGTGGCCGAGCTCACCTTCGCCCTCATGCTTGCCATGCCTAACCATCTGGTGAAAGCCGACGTTTCCATGAAGGAAGGCAAATGGCTCAAGAAAGAGCTGGAGCGGACCGAGCTCTGCGGAAAAACCCTCGGTCTCGTGGGTATCGGACGCATCGCCAGGGAAGTGGCCACCCGCGCCGCGGCCTTCGGCATGAAAGTAGTGGCATACGATAAATATGTGGCCACCTCCGATGTCGCCCGGATGATGAGTCTCGGCGAGGTATTCGCCCGGGCAGACTATATCAGCCTCCATACGCCCCTCACCGATGAGACGCGCGGCATGATCAACGCCGCCAGCATCGCGACGATGAAGGACGGAGTCCGCCTCGTCAACACCTGCCGCGGCCAGGTCATCGTGGAAGCCGACGTGGTCGCTGCCCTTGCGTCGGGCAAGATGGCGGGCTATGCCACCGATGTTTTCTATAAAGAACCGCCGGAAGCCTCGCCCCTCCTCACGGCGCCCAATGTCCTTCTGACCCCTCACCTGGGCGCTTCCACCGAAGAGAACCTTCTCAGGCTCGGCAACAGCATCGAAAGCCGCGTCGCGAAATACGTTTCCAAGTAAAGGGGAGTAAAACCATGAAAAGAGTGATAAATTTCAACGCCGGCCCCGCCGCCATCCCCCTCGACGTGCTGAAGCAGGCCCAGGAAGAAATGCTGGACTGGAACGGCACCGGCATGTCGGTGATGGAAGTCTCCCACCGCTCGAAAGAGTACGAGGCTATGCACAATGAAGCCAAGGACCTCTTCAGGAAACTGGCCGGCATGGGACCCGAATGGAAGATTCTCTTCCTCACTGGTGGCGCCTCCACGCAGTTCTTCCAGGTTCCCATGAACTATCTCTTCGACGGCAGGAAGGCTTCCTACCTCGTCACCGGCACTTGGGGCAAGAAAGCCCTCAAGGAAGCCAAACGCTTCGGCCCCTGCGATGCCATGAGCACCGAGAACGCCGACGGTACCTTCACGAGAATCCTCACGCCGGCTGAGATCAAGATCGATCCGGCTTCGACCTATGTCCACATGACGAGCAACAACACGCTTTTCGGCTCCCAATGGCACAATTGGCCCGAAACGGGCAAGGTTCCCCTCGTCTGCGACATGTCGAGCGACATCTTCTCCCGACCATTTCCCGCAGACAAATTCTCGCTGATCTACGCGGGCGCCCAGAAGAACCTCGGACCCTCAGGCCTCACCATCGTGGCCATCAAGGACTCCTTCTACCAACTTTGTCAGGAACAGGCCAAATTGCCGACGATGCTCTCATACAGAACGCACCTGGAAGAGAATTCGCTCTACAATACGCCTCCCTGCTTCTCCATCTACATGTTCAGCCTGACGCTCAAATGGCTGGACAAGAACGGCGGCCTCGGCGCCATGGAAAAGGTGAATAAGGAGAAGGGCAGGATCATCTACGGCGCCATCGACGCTTCGGACGGTTACTACCGCGGCCCTGTCGAGAAGGATTCCCGCTCCCTCATGAACGTCGTGTTCAGGCTCAAGGA